>CATJNB010000075.1 GCA_949741605.1 uncultured Eubacteriales bacterium
GCTAAGGCATTATAGATACTGAAGGTTCCCGGGATATCCACGGTAACAGGGGTGCTGGTGCCCGCATGATGCAGGGTAAATGTCACACCGAGATAGCCGGGTTTGGATAACAGCTGTCCATCCGATGCCCGAAAGTCAGCCTGTTCGGAAAACCCATAGGTTTCCAGCGCACAGGTATGCCCTTTCAGCACGTCTCCACAAGCCGGATCATCGCCATTGACAATCCCGATGTTACACTGACGGAATAAAAGCTGTTTGCTTTCCAGATATTCCTGCATATCCTTGTGTTCATTGGCGCCGATATGATCCTCAGAAAAGTTGCTAAAAATTCCATAATCAAAGAAAACCCCATCCGTACGGTGATGTTTCAGCCCAATCGACGAAGCCTCCACCACCGCACAACGGCATCCTTCCTTGACCATCTGCCGCAAAAAACGCTGTAATTCATAGGATTCCGGGGTCGTGTTTGGAGTTTGGATGATCTGGCTGCCGATCCTTGCACCAATCGTACCGATCAGTCCGGTTTTATAACCAGCCTGTTCCAGAATGGCACGCACCATATAAGAAATGGTCGTTTTGCCCTTGGTACCGGTCAAAGCGATGGTCGTTAATTCTTTGGCGGGATATCCAAAAAAGGCCGCCGAAATTTCCGCCAGAGCCTGACGGGTATCTGATACTACGACCACAGGCACCCCAATTTCCAAGGGTTCTTCTGCAAGAACCGCCGCCGCACCTTTTTGTGCTGCCTGTGCGGCAAAGGCATGCCCATCGACTGACGCGCCCCGCAAACACACAAACAAGCACTGCTGCATCGGCTTGCGCGAATCATAGATAATATCGGAAATTTCCTGTTGCAGGACCGCGGGGTCGGTGACGGTATAGGTTACATGTTGTAATAATTGTTGCAGCCGCATAATAAGCCCTCCTGATTTTTATGGTTGGATTGTATGTCCATCATACAAAGAATCATTCCCAATGTCAAATGCTGCCATGCACACCCCGCTTAATCCTATGGGGAATTTGTGGAAAATATGTAATTTGTTTCTTGCTCTCGGCACAAAATCATGCTATGATAGGAGAAACTACAGAAAGGATGTTGCCCGGATGCTGCTCACAGTGGATATCAGCAATTCGTACATTACCCTTGGGGGATACCGGAAACAAGGGGAAGAACTGGAAGAATCGCTCTGTTTTATGGCGCGTCTGGTGACGGAAAGCCGCCGTACCAGCGACCAGTATGCGGTAGAACTGCGGCAGATTTTGCAGTTGTACGGGATTGACCCCTATGAAATTGAGGATGTGGTGATCGCATCGGTGGTGCCAGACCTGAACGCGACATTTGGGGAAGCCGTCAAGAAAAATACCAACAGGACACCTTTATTTGTCGGACCGGGGGTCAAGACGGGACTGAACATCCGGATTGATAATCCAGCACAATTGGGCGCAGACCTCGTTGCCGGCGCGGTAGCGACACTGGCGAAATATCCGCTGCCCTGTATCGTATTCGATCTGGGTACAGCAACAACCGTCAGTGTATTGGACAAACAGGGGAATTTTATTGGCGGGATGATTTGTCCCGGCGTCTCGCTGACCCTCCAGTCACTGGCCACGAATACCGCCCTGTTGCCGCATGTCGGGGTGGAAAAACCGGGCCGGGTCATTGGCACCAATACCATCCATTCAATGCAGTCGGGAGCGGTATATGGTACAGCCGCGATGATCGACGGGATTGTCCAGCGCATTGAGAAGGAACTGGGTAGCCGTGCCATGCTGGTAGCGACGGGAAACCTTGCAGAAGTCGTGGTGCCGGCCTGTTTGCGGGAGATCCAGATTTGCGACCATTTACTGTTAGAGGGGCTTAAACGGATTTATCTGAAAAACCGATAGCAAGAAACAAAGCGCACAGGACAGAATCTTTCTGAACCGTGCGCTTTTCTTTTGGCTTCGTATCCGCAGTTACTTCAGGGCGGATTGGAACGCAGACGTCATTTTAGCAGCATCCGGAGAGATAAAGAGGGTGACAAAATTCCCCTCGCGCTCTACGGAACATTTTTCGATCACAGCATACTGCCCGGGGTTATAATTGATATTTTCATTGGCTTTTGCCTGATAATGGGCTGTAAGCTGGTCAAATACACGGGTTGCGGCATCGCTGTCCACCGCTTCGATCATGATGACCTCATCGGCTGTGATACCGTCGCTGGCAACCTTTGCAACGCACTGTTTGATATCCGCGGCATCAATCCCAAATGCCCCTTTGAGATCCTCGGTGGTATAGTCCATCATGTCCCCCATAGAAACCTGTGTACTAATCTGGGACATCACGTCATTAAGATTGGCACTTTTGGTTTCCCCTTCCCCGCAGGCAAACAGGGCTAGGGACAGTGCGGCGGCACAAACAACGACGGATAATTTTTTAAACATGGTAAAAATTCCCCCTGTGATAGATCGTTAAGAGAATCGGTTAAACGGTATGGGTATACAGGTAGTCGATCCAGACCTTACAGCCCTCATCGGTGAAGTGGATGCCCTGGTTGTCTGGATTCGTGGTATCGTAATCGCTGCAATAAGCGCGGATGAGGTTCCCGTTCTCATCCTTCATCACGCTCGCCACATCGACAAACGCGTAGCCTTTTTCCTGACAGAACTGCGCCATCTTTTGATTATATTCGGTCAGGGCAGCGTTATTGAGCTTCTTGCCTTCAAAACCAGTCAGGATCGGGGTGGCAGACTGAATATAAATGTTAGCGTCAGGAGATTTTGCCAGAATATGGTTGATCAGCGTTTCCATAGACTGGACGGAATCGTCTATGCCATACACAGCAATATCATTCATGCCCAGCATAATATAGACTTTCTTCGCTTTCATGGCGGCGATGGAATCCTCCAGCAGCGCTTTTTTGCCTTCATAGGCAGGATGTACGGAATCGCTTCGGTTGATATCCCACAAAGCGTTATGGATACCAAGGCTGCCAGCGGTTAAAAACTGCGCCTTGCCAAGGAAGGAAGGGTCGGTTTTGCGCTGGCGGGTCGCATACAGCTTGAGCTTATTGGAAACAGAGTCACCAATAAAGACAGCATCATCAAAGTAGGAAGAATCGACCTTTGGAGATTCCTTTACGGCACCAGCAATCTGATTGGCAGGATCTACCGAAAGAGAAGAGGATACAGCAGATGTATCCGAAGAAACCCGGGAAGGTTCCGAAACCGTAGAAGAAACCGGTTCGGAACCAAAGGAAACTACCGGATCACTGACAGTACTGGTGGTTTGGCTGGAAGGGGTACTGCTGCCGGATTCTGGTTCCCCACCGCAGCCGGAAAGTGCCAGCAGGCTCGCAAAGATAACCGTACAGAAAACGGCACTGGTTACTTTTAATTTTGTTTTCATTTTTTTCAAACCTTTCGAATGAATTGGAAAAAGGGTTCCGGGGTGCAGGGCAAGCCCCGCTACTTTTTGAAAACGCGGACAAAAACTGCAATTGCCTACGGCGCATCCCGCAGGCTCACTGTTTTCCATTATAGCATAGAATGGAATTTAGTACAATAAAATGTGAAAAAAGGTCGGAAAAAATTTTAAAAAGAGGTCGTATAAAGGAGATAGGGAAAGATAAGACTAAAGATAATCTGTGGAGAAGAGCCATGGAGAAGAAAAAGAACGGAGGCAAGGAGAAGCTATGACGAACCATTTAAAGTGCAGTGTAGATAATTGTGCAAACTATCGCGACCACCGATGCTGTTTACCGTCGATTGAGGTAGCGGGACCGCACTCGGAAAACCGTCAGGAAACATGCTGTAATTCCTTCCGGGATATCGGCAGCTGCGGTTGCGGGGCAAACAACTCGACCACTCCACGAAATGATCCAAACCCGGAAATGGAAATCCGGTGTACCGCAAAAAAATGCGTGCATAACCATGGCAACGGGTGTGACGCAGATTGCGTATGCGTAGGGATCGGCAACTACGACACAAGCAGCAAAAAAGAAACGCAGTGTGAAACCTTTGCATCCCACCTTTAAGACCCAGCACGAAAGAAAAAGTTTCGTCCAGAATATGGGCGAAACTTTTTTCTTTATTCGCGAGTCATCAGTTCACAAATCTGGTTCGAGAATGCAACCGGGTCCTCAATCGCTACGCCTTCAATCAACAGGGCCTGGGTATACAAAAGGGAAGCGTAGGTCTTAAGCTGGTCGGGATGGTCCGGATGGAGCTTTTGCAGGGCGGTAAAGACAGGATGGTTTTCATTGATTTCCAAAACGCGCTGAGCCTGTACTTTTTCATTATTGGGCATGGCATTGAGGACTTTTTCCATCTCAATGGAGAGGTCGCTGCCGCTCGAGAGGCAGACCGGGTGGCTCTTCAGGCGTTGCGACAGACGTACCTCTTTGACTTTGCCATCAAGGGCTTCGGTCAAAGCATCCAGCAGACCCTTGTTTTCTTCGGCGCTCTGTTGCGCATGCTTTTTTTCCTCGTCGGTTTCCAAACCAAGGTCGCCGGAGGAAATATTTTTAAATTTCTTTTCCTGATACTCCATCATCACGCGCAAGGCAAACTCGTCCACATCGTCGGTAAGGTAGAGCATTTCCATGCCTTTGTCGCGAAGCAATTCGGTTTGGGGAAGGCTTTCGATGCGCTCTACGGAATCACCACAGGCATAATAAATGTATTCCTGCCCTTCCTTCATGCGGCCCACATACTCACTAAAGGTAACGAGCTTTTTCTCCGTAGAGGAATAGAACAGCACGAGGTCTTGGAGGGTTTCCTTATGCATCCCAAAGTCGGAATACAGCCCAAACTTCAGCTGCAAACCAAACTCTCCAAAAAATTTCTCATACGCTTCACGGTCATGTTCCAGCATCGAAGAAAGCTCCGATTTGACCTTCTTTTCCAAACGGCTGCCAATCAGTTTTAGCTGACGGTCATGTTGAAGCATTTCACGCGAGATATTCAGCGAGAGATCCTGCGAATCAACCAGCCCGCGCATAAAGCTAAAATAATCCGGCAGAAGGTCTTTACATTTTTCCATAATGAGTACGCCGCTGGCATATAGCTGGAGTCCGGGTTCATATTCGCGGGTATAGTAATCCGCAGGGGCTTTGGCCGGTACAAACAGCAAAGCATGATATGTGGAACTGCCTTCGGTATTGCTGTGGATCACGCGAACAGGCGCTTGATAATCGTGGAATTTTTCCTGATAGAACTGATGATAATCGTCCTGTGTCAGCTCACTGCGGTTTTTACGCCAGATCGGCACCATACTGTTGAGGGTGGTTTTTTCGATATAGGTTTCAAATTCCGGCTTATCGTGGCTGCCTTCTTTGGGACGGCTTTTTTCAAGATCCATTTGAATGGGATAACGGATATAATCGGAATATTTTTTGACAATATCCTGAATCCGGTAATCATTCAGGAACTCGTCATAGTTATCATCATCGGTGCTTTCCTTGATGTGCAGGGTGATGGTCGTACCGTGGGTATCGCGCTGGCATGGCTCAATGGTATAGCCTTCCGCACCATGGGACTGCCACTCATATGCCTCGTCGCTGCCATAGGCACGGCTTTGTACGGTTACGCAGTCGCTGACCATGAAAGCGGAATAAAAACCAACGCCAAACTGCCCGATAATATCAATTTCGTCATTTTGCTCCTGCCCTTGTTTAAAAGCAAGCGAACCACTTTGGGCAATCACACCCAGATTATTTTCCAAGTCATCCTGCGTCATGCCACAGCCGTTATCGGAAATGGTCAGGGTACGGGCGTCTTTGTCAAGGTCGATGGTGATTTTAAAATCATCCCGGTTCAGGCCGGTCTCGTTATCCTGAAGGCTGCGGTAATATAGTTTATCCATGGCGTCGCTGGCATTGGAAATCAGCTCCCGCAGGAAAATCTCTCGGTGGGTATAGATCGAATGGATCATCAGGTCCAACAGGCGTTTGGATTCTGCTTGAAATTGTTTCATCAGTACAACCTCTCCTTTTCAAAAATAAAATTAGCACTCAGGCTATAAGAGTGCTAGACCTTTCATTGTTATCATACTACATTTTTCCAGAAAATTCATGTCTAAATTGTGAACATGGCAGCCCTTTTATTCAGAGGGATTGTCCGGCAGGGCTTGGATATCCTCACCGTGGTCAATGACGAGGGTCGTCTGATAGGCAGGGTCCAACATGGCAACTGCAGTGATAATATTGTGTTCCAGTTCCGGGTCAGATATCCCAAAGCCAAACGGCACATTCACATCAAACGTGATACAGGTCTGCTCCCCGCCCCACGCAACGCGGAAATCATGCATGGAAATCTGCGGGGAAATGGCATAGAGCAGGGCGCGGACTTGGCTGAACAGGGCATCGGTTCTAGCATCGTTGACCACCACAGGGTCAAGATGGATCACAAGATTGACGTTCAACTCTTTTTGGATTTCGCGTTCAATCCGGTCAATGATATCGTGGCTGGCCATCATATCGTGGTCAGCAGAAATTTCACAGTGTACCGATGCAAAACACACATTCCCTCCATACTCATGCACATGCAGATCATGGCAGCCAATAATTTCCTCATAACTCAAAATTTTAGATTGGATCTGTTTGACCAGCCCTTCCGGCGGCGACATCCCCAATAAAGGATTCGAGGTTTCCATAATCAGGCGTACCCCAGATATCATAATAAAAATGGCAACCGCCATGCCTAAATACCCATCTAGGTTAAAACCAGTCAGGCGGGTCAAAAATCCGCCCGCCAAGATCACCGATGTTGCTACCACATCATTGATACTGTCACTGGAAGCAGCCCTGAGGGTCGGCGACTGGATCGCTTTGCCCAGTTTCCTGTAAAAAAGCCCCTGCCAGATTTTCACCAGAATGGAGATTGCGAGTACCCCAATTACAAGGGCATTAAACTCGGTAGTTTCCGGGTGCAGAATTTTATCAAACGAGGTGCGTGCCAGCTCAAAACCGAGCAGTAAAATCACAATGGATACAATCAGTCCAGAAATGTACTCAATGCGGGCATGGCCGTAAGGATGCTTTTTGTCGGGCGGCTTAGCGGACAGTTTAAAACCTATCAACGTCACGACCGAAGATGCAGAATCGCTAAGGTTATTCACCGCATCGGCTGTCATGGCAATGCTGTTAAAGAGGATGCCCGCTGTCAGCTTGATGGCGCTGAGCAGTAAATTCGTTGCAATTCCGGTCACTCCTGCCAGCTTCCCATAGTTTTGCCTGACTTTGGGATTGTCAGTATTTTTGTAGTCCTTGACAAAAATTCTCAGAAAAAGGTTCGTCATCTTGCTAATCCCTTTCTCTATCCTGCCCGTCCCGGACGCTGGAACAGATCATTTCCGAGGCTGTCCACCGCCACAATCAGGGGAAAATTTTCGACCTCCAGCCGTTTGACCGATTCGCAACCAAGCTCCTCAAAAGCGATCACCTCGAGTGAGCGCACACATTTTGCCGCCAGCGCGCCAGCGCCGCCAATTGCACACAGGTATACCGCTTGGTTCCGTACCATTGCCTCCACAACCTCTTTGGAACGCACCCCTTTCCCAACCATGGCTTTGAGTCCCAGATCGAGCAGGCGCGGGGCAAAAACATCCATACGGCCAGATGTTGTCGGCCCGCATGAGCCAATCGGCAAATGGGCAGGTGCAGGTGTCGGGCCTGCATAATAAATAACCGCATCCTGCAAAGGAAACGGCAAGGCTTTCCCCTCATCCAAAAGGCTAAAGATCTTTTTATGGGCAGCGTCACGGGCTGTGTAAACCGTACCACTGAGCAAAATAGTATTCCCGGCCCGCAAGTCCCGGGCAGCCTGTGCGATGCTGTTTGTATCAACAGCTATTCTTTCCAAATCAACCACTCCTGTTTTAAAATTGGCTCTATTTTTTTATATCTTATTACAACATCCATCCCATGGATCGTATCACCATAGTTATGCGGCGTCCTTGTTGCTATTATACCACACTTCGCAGAGGTATACATAGCGCAACTTTAGTTAGTCATGCACAACAAAAAATGGCATAGATTGCTCTATGCCACGAACCGGATTAAATCATATCTTTTTTCTTGAGGATAAAAAAGGCAATCGCCATGAGCACCACAGAAACCGCAATCGGAACCCAGAAAGAAGGCACTGGCAACCCCTCCACATTCATCCCGTAAATACCGGAAATCAAGGTTGGAATCGAGATTAGCAGGGTCACAGAGGTAAGTACCTTCATGACAATATTCAGGTTATTCGAGATAATGGACGCAAACGCATCCATGGTACCGGAAAGGATGTTCAAATAAATGCTGGACATATCAATCCCCTGCCGGACTTCAATCAACACATCCTCCAGCAAATCCTGATCTTCTTCATACAGCCGGATGGCACGTCCACGCATGATTTTCTCAATGGTAATTTCGTTTGCCTTGAGCGACGACGAAAAATAAACTAAAGATTTTTCAATATTGAGCAGTTGAATGAGTTCGCTGTTTTTCATGGACTTACGCAGTTTTCTCTCCACCAGATTGCTGATTTTGTCAATCTGTTTGAGATACTGCAAATAACGGGTCGCAACCCGCAGCATAATCGTCAGGGCAAACCGGGTTTTCCAATTGGTCTGCACGTCCCGGACAAAGCCTTCTGCAAGTTCATCTAAGATAGGATTTTGTTTCATGCAGACAGTAATCACCGTTTTTTCCGTAATGATAATCCCCAATGGTGTAGTCGTATAAGCAATGGTTTCATCGGGCTTCTCCACCACTGGGATATCAATAATAATTAACGTATTACCGTCCTCGCTGTCGATATGGGAGGATTCCTCCTCGTCCATCGCGGCACGAAAAAAGTCGGGTTCAATCGCAAACTCCTCAATCAGACCGTTCACTTCCTGATCCTGCGGCGCAACGCAACGGATCCAGCAGCCGGCCTCCCATTCATCCAGATGGGTCATTTTCCCATCTACGGTTTTGTAATAGCCTATCAATGGATTCATCTCCTAAAATGATCCCGCACAGGCCACAGATGGCGCTGTACAGAATGTATGTTATGCCCGATAAAGGGTCCGGTTTCACAACGCCACCTCCTGTTATCAACCAAGATAGGAAACCATGATATTCTCCATCTGTAATTATATCACAAACCACGCAGATTGCAAGAAAAAATCTACGGGCAGCATCAACGGATTTTCCGACATTCCAGATAGTACCGTTTATCACACGCTTCGCCCATGGAGAAGGTTTTACGAGGGAGCGCACCTTCTAAAATCACGGTACGGAACAGCTCCGATTTTTGCATACAGGGGGCAAGGATCCCGACCGCCCCCTTCTCCGACAGCGATTTTACGACGTCCTTTCCATGGATATAATCGACCTTCCCTCCATGGCGGCTCACATACTCGTCGAGGAACTGCTGGATGCTGCCAATCGTAAGGGTATGCTCTGGGTGCGGGATCGTAAATGGCTGGGATGTCCCTTGGATTACCAGCTCAAACTGTTGCTCTGGATACGGTCCCTTGACATTCTGGCAATACTGCAAAATCTCCTGCAAAAAGAGTGCGGCATCTACCCCGAACACCGCCCGGTGGATGGCCTCAAATTCGAGGGATTCATCATGCAGGTTATTCAGTTCCACCAAGGCATAACGCGCCGGATGCTGCAAAGCCTGTTCCAGCGGCAGCGACCGTTTCACATCTTCATAACAACGCTTGGCAGTCGCAAGGGAATGGTTCCCATCCCCCACAGCGAACACCAATGGCGACGACTGTTCCACCCCATATTTTTCCTGAAAATGTTTGGGATCTGCGAGCCGGGAAAGGGACTGCTGAAGCTGTTTGACATCCTCGTCCGTCAGGCGATAACCAGAAATATGCCCGCCCTGCTGCATCAGGTCAAAATCATACAGTTTTTCCCGTTGGGCGATGACCTCATGGAAGTGTTCGAGCTGATGATCCTGTTCATCGTCGATCAGCACTACAATATGCGGGGACTCCAAAAGGGCATTTTCCCGGATACGGATGCGCGGCGGCAGACGGTCTAAAATAGTGCCTTCGGTTGCCCGTACCAATGACGTAGAGCCTTTGTTGAAATCGTACTGCTCGAGGTCGAGCAGACCCACTACCCCTTTTCGCACCTTGCCATTTTTGAGAGTACGTTCCACATAGACCATGCAGTTGGGGTACTCACGAAACACACCATCCTTGTCATACTGCTCCATGGTCTGGTTGATGGATGCAATTTTCTCATCAAAATCGACCATTTCGAGATATGCTTCGGGGAACACCATCCCGTAAGTGGACGGATGCCCATTGACCTGTTGCTCCACCTGCTGCCAATATTCTGGTTGAGAAGTAAACTGGTCACAAGCAACCACCGCCCAATTGGGAAACCCCTCACGCGGCAATAAAATATCACCGGGATAAAACCCGATTGTTTCCATAAACATTCCTCCTTCTTGTATTGCGGACAAGTTTTTCTTTTTCCTATTATAAAGCTTTTCCAGCAAAAATGCTACTGTTTGTTGGCAGGACGCTCCCAATTTTCGCGTTGTAAGCGTTTGCTGATGTGTTTTAAATTCTGCTGGAAGGTCTGATAATGCGGCACAAAACCCTCGACCATCTTCCAAAAAGCAATGGAATGGTTATGATGCCGAATGTGGCACAATTCATGGATAATGACATAATCAATCGTATCGCGATCTGCTAAAATCAGCCGCCACGAAAAATTCAAAGCATTTTTTCCCGAACATGACCCCCACCGGGTTTTGGCAGAATTGACCCGCACAGACAGTGGCTCAACCCCGATTTCCTGGGCAAGTTCATAAGTCCGTTTCGGGAGCCACTCTTTTGCCAAACGTTTATATTCCTTTATAATCTGCCCCTTTACCGCCTCAAAATCCCCTTTGGGAATCTCAAAATATTCGCCAGTAAACTGGGCTTTTTCTGCAAACCGTACTGGATATTCTCTGCCAAACACCAACAAAGTATCGCCCTGTGTCACGGAAAAAGATGCTTTCTCCTGCCATGCGGACTGCCTTTCCTGTGCGGTTTTGGAGATAAATGCCCGATGCTTTTCCACAAATTCACGAATCTGCTTTTCTGACAGCCGCAATGGGGCGCGTACCTGCACATTTCCCTGTTCAGTAATCAAAACCGCCAAGGTTTTCCGTTTAGAACGGATCAATTCATACAAAATTTTCTGCTGCTCGACGGCAATCCCTCCCTTCCGATTTCATGACAAAAGGGCAGTAAGCTAGAAAATAGCTCACTGCCCTTGTCAGGTGCAACCAGATTAGGCATTTGCTGCGGCCTTGGCGGCTGTTGCAGCTTCCTCCTGTTCCTCGGCATCCTTTAATTTTTTCTTCTTGATGATCTTCATGCGCGAGAATTCTTCTCTTTCCTTCTCCTCGAGCGCCTCGGTGATAAACTTAATCTCCGCATTAAAACGCGGGATGATGATGTTCTTGAGAGCGTTTGCACGTCTTGTGGTCTTTTTGATTGCATCAGAAAGACGGAACACACTGTTTTCGATCTCCGAAAGCTCCGCGCTCATGCGTTTTACCGCAGTAAACTTAATGAACGCATCATCGAGCGGAAGGTTACTGGCATGCAGGCCATATGGGACAAAATCAATCTGATTTTCTTCCAAATGCACCATCGGAAGCTCGACACCCATAACGCTGCGGTAAGCAACGTTCAGGCCATCGTCAAACGGCACGGTACAGGCTAATTCCGAGCAATTCCCCAGAGTAATATTAGCCAGTTCCAGTGCAGCGTAAGCTTCACTAAACGTGATATCGATCCGGTCTTGGATCGCACTAGCCTGATCCAACAGAGTCATAATTTCACGAATCAGAACATTACGCTTGCGGTCCAGAAGCTCAAAGCCTTTTTTGGCGAGTTTAAGCGACTTTTTTGTGGCAAGCAGTTGACTTTTGGTTGGTAGGACTTGATTGCTCAATACAGCTCACCTCATTTTAGCAAATGTGAATTACGGGTCGCTTATTCTTTCTCAATATAATACTTATCAAGGATATCCTCAGGCACACGGTCAAGCTCGACGCGCGGCAAGGTAGCAAGTAATTCCCATCCTAAATTAAGGCTCTGTTCAATCGAACGGTTCTCATTGTAGCCCTGCGTGATGAACTTGGATTCAAAGAGGCGTCCAAACTCAAGATATCTCTTATCTTTTTTGGACAATTCTTCTTCACCGATAACCGATGCCAGCGAACGCGCATCCTGACATTTTGCGTAAGATGCAAACAACTGGTCAGACAGCGATTTATGGTCATCACGCGTGAACTCTGCACCAATACCGTCCTTCATCAGACGGGACAGCGACGGCAGAATCCCAACCGGTGGATAGATCCCGTTTGCGTCCAGAGAACGGTCCAGGGAAATCTGACCCTCAGTGATGTACCCAGTAAGGTCAGGAACCGGATGGGTAACGTCATCGTTAGGCATGGTCAGGATCGGAAGCTGGGTAACAGTACCGGATTTGCCATGTACCATACCTGCACGTTCATACAGCGAAGCCAAGTCAGAATACAGGTAGCCAGGATAACCTTTTCTACCCGGGATTTCGCCCTTGGAGGAGCTGAATTCACGAAGCGCTTCCGCATAGGCTGTCATATCGGTCATGATAACCAGAACGTGCATATCGCGCTCAAAAGCCAAATATTCCGCAGCGGACAGGGCACAACGAGGTGTCAGAGTACGCTCAATGATCGGGTCATTAGCGAGGTTGAGGAACATGACAACGTTCTGAAGGACGCCGGATTCATCGAACGAACGGCGGAAATATTCCGCAACGTCGTTCTTGACGCCCATTGCCGCAAAGACGATTGCAAAGTTATTGTTACCGTCTTTGTCGGTGATGCTCGCCTGACGTGCAATCTGCACAGCAAGCTCATTGTGTTTCATACCGGAGCCGGAAAAAATCGGCAGCTTCTGACCACGGATCAAGGTCATGAGGGTATCAATCGACGAAATACCGGTATGGATATAGTTTTTCGGGTAAACACGGGATACTGGGTTGATGGGGGATCCGTTGATATTGACCCGTTTATCCGGGAAAATAGCCCCCAGTCCGTCAATTGGGTCACCAGCACCGTTAAAAACACGTCCAAGAATTTCGGGCGAAAGCGGCATCTCCATCGGCCGGCCACGCAGTCTTGTGCGGGTGTTATCAAGGGAAATCTCGCGAGTCCCCTCAAAAACCTGGACAACAATTCGTTTGCCGTCCATCTGCACAATTCTGCCTTGGCGGAAGCTGCCGTCATCGAGACGGATGTCTACGGTTTCCTCAAAGAAAGCGTCTTCTACGTCGTCGATGACAATCAGAGAGCCATTTATTTCTTTCACGCCAATATAATCTAGAATCATATATAACCGCCTTCTCCGTGCGACCTTTTGACTAATTGCGATTCTTATCATCTTCGCACGGGAAATGATAAGAAGTTATCGGCGTTTCCCCTTATGCAGACACGATGGATGCGACAGTCTTGTCGATATCATCGATATAGTCAGCCACATATTTTTCAATGTCCTTATTCGGGATTTCATATTTCATCTTAATGACACGTTCATACAAACCGGTTTGCAGCAGGCCGTCAAGCGGCACAGAAGCTGCAACCAGCTGGCTGCTCTTGTTGTAAAGATGAACGATAATTTTCATCATATCGCGCTGTTTTTCGATCGGCACATACGTATCGTCCGGGTGGAACGCATTCTGCTGTAAGTAACCGACACGGATAACACGCGCAATTTCGATGACCAGTTTCTGATCGTCAGGCAACACGTCCGCACCAACCAGTTTTACAATTTCCATCAGCTTATTTTCTTCTTGGAGAAGATTGTTGACGGTGCTGCGGTAAACGGCATATTCTTCGCCGAGGTTCTCATTGTACCAGTCTTCGAGATCGTTGAAATACTCGGTGTAACTGGCGAGCCAGTCGATTGCCGGGAAGTGTCTGGCATAAGCCAAAGACTTATCCAGCGCCCAGAAGCAGCGGGTAAAACGCATGGTATTCTGGGTAACTGGTTCGGAGAAGTCACCACCAGCGGGCGAAATCGCACCAATGATGGAAATGGAACCCTCGGTACCATTGAGGTTGTGGACGTAACCGGCGCGCTCATAGAACTCCGCCAGACGGGATGGCAGGTAAGCCGGGAAGCCTTCTTCCGCAGGCATTTCTTCCAGACGGCCGGAGATTTCACGAAGGGCTTCTGCCCAACGGGAAGTGGAGTCCGCCATCATCGCAACGTGGTAACCCATATCACGATAGTACTCTGCCAAGGTGATGCCGGTATAGATGGAAGCCTCACGGGCAGCAACCGGCATGTTGGAGGTATTAGCAATCAAAACGGTACGGTCGGTAAGCAGACGGCCAGTACGCGGGTCGATCAGTTCACCGAACTCCTCGAGTACCTGCGTCATTTCGTTACCACGCTCACCGCAGCCAACGTAAATAATAATATCAGCATCGCACCATTTTGCCAGCTGGTGCTGGGTCATGGTTTTACCGGAACCGAACGCACCCGGGATACAAGCCGTACCACCTTTGGTGATTGGGAACAAGGTATCCTGAATACGCTGACCGGTAATCAGCGGGATGGTCGAAGATACCCGTTTGGTAACTGGGCGCGCCGCACGGATTGGCCATCTTTGGCAAAGGCTCAATTCATGGGTTTTGCCGTTTGCGTCTTTGACTTCGACAACGGTATCATTGACCTTATATTTGCCATTTGGGTACACTTTCGTAACGGTAGCCTTGCCGATCTTTGGGGAGAACATACATTTGTGCATAACCGACTCAGTTTCGGGAACTTCTGCATAAACGTCGCCGCTTACCAGCTCGTCACCCTCTTTTACCAGTACGGTAACATCCCAAACCTTCTCCTGATCGAGAGAGGCCGCGGCACTGCCGCGTGCAATAAAGGTACCGCTTTCCTGAGCAATCTCTTTGAGCGGACGTGCAATGCCGTCGAAGATATTGCTCATAATGCCAGGACCTAGTGTCACATTCATCGGACTGCCGGTACCGTAGATTGGCTCTCCGAGCGTAAGCCCGGTGGTTTCTTCATAGACCTGGATTGTGGTAAACTTGTCGGTAATGCCGATGACCTCGCCAACGAGGCGCTCGTTCCCGACGTAAACCATTTCCATCATGGAGAAGCTACGAGCCTCTTTCACGGTAACAACTGGTCCGTTAATGCCGTAAATAATATTTTCCATTAAACTCATCTCCGATAACAAATGGGTTTCCGGCTCAGACCACAGCCATTCCCGAATTTTCTTCAAACCATCCTCGTTGACTTTCCAGAATGGCATCCAGAGTGCTGTCGGCGGCTAAACGCAGCCCGGTATTCTCGGCACGAATCCCGCCAATTGTAATTTTTTCATCCGTTTTAAAGGTACACGTTTGGCCAAAAGCTGCCTCGATTTTCGGCTGGTGCTTTTCATCGCCGGGCTTGAGATAAATCACAGTCCCCGGTTTTGCAAAGGATTTCGCGAAATCTTTGGCAAAGCGCTCCAAAAGGATTACGTACTCCGGCATGGTAGTAAAGTCCACCAATACCTTCTGGGCACGCTCAAACACTTTGTCAGCAATTTTTTGGCGTTTTTCGAGTAACTCTCTGCGAGCGTCAAGCTCTTTGTGAGACATCTCACGCACAATATTACTACGCTCGGCTGCGACTTCCTTAATAATCAGACGCTCAGACTCCAGTTTTGCAGTAGCCTCGGTTTCCTTTAGCTCCTTCTCCTTAAAAGTCTCGATGTCCTCTAAAATTTTCGCGCGCTGCGCTTCCGCATAGTGATTAATGGCAGAGTTAAATTTACTCAATTTATCAACATTTGAAGCCATATTAACCCCCGTTCCTGCCGCAGGTGCGGCTAAGAATAAAGTAAGAAACTAGATCTTGATCCCGACTGCCTCACGGACATAACGGGTAATCGACGCTTTGGTACGGCCGTTGCCGCTGCGATCCGGGATCTCGACAATGAGCGGACGCTTGCGGTTGAGCTTGAGGTCATAAACGAAGTCAGAACACATATCGACCACTTTTTCGGCGATCAGTACCACGGCGATTTCTTCCGGGTTTTCCATGGCTTTGTTTATTTCCCTTTGCGCTTCCTCTTCATTGTGGACGATGACGCCATCAATGCCAGCTAAGCGCATACCAACCAAGGTGTCCTCGTTATCGCTTATAAGGTAAAAGCGCATTTGACGCCACCTGCTTTCTTAAAAAATCCAACGTTTAGATTTCTCTCGTGGAATCAAACTTTGTTGAGGATCAAGATGGAGATCAACAGACCGTAAAGCGCAACACCTTCACCAAGAGCTACGAAGATCAGAGCTTTACCGAAGGCCTTCGGATCTTCCGAGGTAGCGCCGATAGCAGCAGGAGCAGCAGCAGCAACAGCCATACCACCGCCGATGCCGGAGATACCAGTTACGATACCAGCGCCGAGGTAACCTGCCCATTTTTGGCTGGAATCAGCAACGGAAACTTCAACAGGGGTTTCTTCTTCGCCGTGGTCAGCAGCCGATGCAACAACTGGTACTGCAAAAGTAACAACAGCAACGGCCAGGAAGGAAAGGATTTGGGTAGCGAGGGCTCTACGGGTTTTCTTGCCTTTTTTAACAGAACGGATTGCGAAAATAACGGAAGCGATCAAAGCTACGAGCGGCAGAGCGATTAATACGTATGTCATAATAATTTCCTCCAAAACTTAACGATAAATTTTTGATAAGTTTATAAAATTGAAAAACTTTTCCGGGTCAGGTGCCTTACAATAGAAGATAGATACCTGACTGTTTCTCTCTTACAACAAGCGTGAAAGGGAAAATTAAGCAGCTTGTTCGGCGTGTGCCAGGACCGGCTCATATTTGCGGCCACCACCGTCGTAGTAACGGCTGAACAGCTCGTAGAATTGAAGTCTGAGAACCTGGATACATACCAGCAAGCACTCCAGTCCGCTGATTACGGCGTTGCCGATGATGACGATAATGAGGTAAACCGGGAAGATACCAGCAGCCATGTTGGCCAAGGTAAATACAACCATCATCATACCGGCGTGTACCAGAACGAATGCACCAACACGCAGGAAGGACATCGCATTGGACATGTAGCCGATAAAGACTTCGAGGAGTTCAAAGAAGTTCTGCATGATAAAGTCGCCAACGCCAACATTCAGTTTGTGGCCTTCGATCGCGGCACCGAGCAGATCCTTGAAGAAAATAACCAATGTCGGAGCCAGGATCATACCGAGCAACCAACCAAGGTTGAGCAACTGGAACGGCATAGATTCGCCAAGAAGGATGGTAGCCAGAACGCCGGCAACGCCAACGAACAGAACCATACCAGCGATACCGCTTGGACCGAACAGAGCAGCTTCGATGTTTTTCCGCTTGAGATTGGAAACGACACCGATGCCCATTGCAATGACGATCAGGATAACACCAAGACCAATCGTTGCATAAACAACCCACGAGGATACGCTGCCAGCCATGGTTTCAATGAGTTTGCTAGGGCCGCCAGTGTGCGATACACCGGCCGGGGTGTCAATACCCATCGCTGTGTGTACGGGGTTGAGCCAGTCTTCATAGCCAAAGACGGATCCAAAGAAAAATCCGAAAATCGCTGAACTGATGCCGCAGGGGATCAGAACCTTACCAATCGCCATTTTGAGTTTGTAGCCCATGAACGCGCCGATTGCAGCAATACACAGGCCTTGACCAAGGTCGCCAAACATGATACCGAACAGAAGGGTATAGGTAACGGCAACAAACTTGGTCGGATCAAACTCGCCGTAGCTGGGCATACCATACAGGTCAACAAAGAACTCGAAGAACTTAAACGGGCCTCTGTTTTTAATCGCAGTAGGCGGGTTATGTTTTTGGACTTCCTCGCCCATTTTAAAGCTCAGCTCCATCAGGTCGAATGGGGCGAGCGCCGATTTGAGCTGGCTCTCATATTCTTTCGGAATCCA
>CATJNB010000076.1 GCA_949741605.1 uncultured Eubacteriales bacterium
ATCAGGCCATCCTCGCCGATCGCCACGCACATCGAACTGCGTGCGGTAATGCCTGGCATCATGGCTTCATTCCTGGCCGTATCGAACGCCCACCACGCCTCGATCCGCTGATAAATTTCCTCAGCATAGTCCGGATCCTGCTCCATTTTCTCCTGTACCTTCGGGTGGATCACCACGGCTTTGCTGCCGGGCGGTACACTCTGCAAAGCCTTGATTTCCTTTGGTGCAATGAACTGCCCATCCTTGGAACCGTAGAACGGGTTCGCCCCACTAGGTTTCCAATTTTCGATTTGGGAAATTTGTTCTTCGGTAAGGTTTTCCTGATAAAGCAGATAATGCGGATAATCGTTGCGCCTGCGCCAATCCGGACTGCTCGCGTCGAGCACGTTGTAAACTAGATTCGGATATTTCTTTTTGAGCATATCCTCCAGAGAAACCGGTTTGGTTTGAGCAGCCTCGGTAAGTGTGACATCCTCCGTACCAGCGGCTTCCCGGATGGCCTGTTCAAACGTCTTTTCCTGTTTGCTGCGGCCGTTTTCCGACACCATCTTCATCGCTAAACTGTTTTGGGTCGCTTTTGCGGCGGCAATTTGCTGCTCGAGCAACTGACCAATGGTCAGGCCTGAACCAATCGCAATCATGCTATCTCCTCCTTCACTGTGTAAAATCTAACGTTCCAGCAGTCCCTCTGTCATTCAGGACCGCCTGTGCCCTCTTAAACCCTAAGTCCAGGCACGATTTTTTGTCCCTCCTTTTTCCAAATAAATTGTGATAGTTTTCCTATCTACTGTCATTATCGCACTGTGCAACGGGATTTTAAATAGAAAAAACAGCTGTCTTTACCAAACAGCTGTCAAACTTTCTACATAAATATATCATTATAACGAAAGGAGTACTTCGCCTTCAACTGTACCGGGCAAACCAGCGGCATTCGCTTCATCGGTGTCAATATGTACGGCAAGGGCATAGCTGGGACTGACCCGTGCGACAACATCGCCAAAGATCAGCATACGGTCATTGAAGTTGAGTTTGATAAAGATATTCTGTTTATCAGTGACACCAAACTTTTCCGCATCTTCCGGGGTCATATGAGCATGGCGTTTGGCAATGATGACGCCGCAGTCAATTTCAACTTCCCCTTTTGGCCCGATCAGCTTACAGCCCGGACTGCCCGCCAGATCACCGGATTCACGGATAGGTGCATCCATGCCAATTTTACGTGCGTCAGTACGGGAAAGCTCGACTTGGGTCTGCGGGCGTACAGGCCCCAAAATGCTGACATTTTTCATTTCCCCTTTTGGCCCAACAACCGTCACCCGTTCCTCACAGGCGAACTGCCCCGGCTGGGACAAATCTTTTTTATTGGTAAGTGTGGCGCCTTGGCCAAACAGTACAGCAAGATGTTCCTCGGAAATATGGACATGACGGGCAGAAGTTTCAACCATAATTTTCATAGCAAAGTCCCCTTTTTTGTGTATTTTATCAGAATATCTCTATTGTACCCTATTTTAGAAAAAATTTCAACCATAAAAGGGGCAAAAAAGAACCATCTGCAAACAAAAAGCAGATGGTTTTCTTTTTCCAATCAGGGTTTGATTTTCATAAAAGCAGCCATACCACCGCGCTGTGTTCCCATCACACGGTGGGAAAAAAGCAGATCCGCATGGCATTTGGTGCAAACCTTCCCCACAGCAATCTGGGAATCCGGCACTCCGGCATCCAGTAGGATTTTGCGGTTGAGGCCCCACAGGTCAAGCATGAACTTCCCCTCACCAGCTGGTTTGAGACATTCGTCTGGATGGATCGCGTGTAATGCCAACACCTGCTGTGCAACTGGGTCATCGACCTCGTAGCAGCAGCTTCCAATAGAAGGCCCAATAGCAGCCACCAGGGTATGGGGATCGGTTTGGAAGTGGTCTTGCATAGCCTGTACCATTTTCCCCGCCATCCCAGCAACTGTCCCGCGCCACCCGGCATGTGCCAAACCAATTGCATGATGAACGGGGTCGGCAAAATAGAGCGGCACACAGTCGGCATAATATGTGACCAAAGTAACTCCCGGATCATCGGTAATCAGTCCATCCACACTTTGGCAGTCGCGGGGCTTTGTGATCCCAATTCCCACATCATCCGCTGTCACCTGGCGGATTTCTGTATGGTGGTCCTGTGCAGATGCGACCAGCGAATCAAAGGGAAACCCAGCAGCATCGCAAAAACGGCGGTAATTTTCGAGTACATGTTCATCTGGGTCGCCACGGTTAAAATTGAGGTTCATGGAGGAAAACACCCCGGTGCTTACCCCGCCCAAACGGGTGGAAAAAGCATGGTTGAGCCAGGAAAGCTGCATAAGCTGCGGGAAGGCCAAAAACGAAACGCCCTCCTGTTCCACCAGCTGCATCTGACCAATTGTTTTCATGACATTCCCTCCTTACCGACGGCGATATGGGCTGCGGCGCGCACGGATTTTGCGGACATACAGGATAATCACAAAAATGAGGTAAAGTCCCAGCACCCCGAGCAGGATGTAAAAGAGGACAGGCGGAAAGGAGAATAATTGCCGGAAAAAGTAAAGGTACAAAAAGAGCGCAACCAAAATCCCAAAATTATTTTCAGCAATGAGGTCGCCGCAGCGGTTATTGCGGATGGCAAAGATATTAAAACGCAGGGTAATCAGGAAAATCCCGACAGCACCCAGACAAATAAAAATGTTATTGGTATTGGACTGGAAAATCCCGGCCCCCACGCCCATAAGCACGGCACTCGAAAGGGTCAGAGCCATGGTGATAAAAGATAAAGCTTTGGTCAAGATGGATACCTCCTGATTAAAGATCGCCGTGGGGCTTCCCGTCTGGGAGCGCAGGGGCGACAAATGTGGTCTGATAGTTGACATAAATAACCATACCCGGTTTCGCGCCTTGGGGTTTGGAAACATAGCGTACTTGGGTATAATCAACAGGCACTTGGGATGAATCCCGGCAACGGCTAAAATAAGCGGCAATCTGGGCAGCTTGGGTCAAAGCGAGATTGGTTGCCTCCTTTCTCTCTGTGACAAGGATCACATGGGAACCGGGGCTGTTTTTAACATGGAACCAGATATCGTGATTTTTGGCATCCCGCAGGGTGAGCCGGTCATTTTGACGGTTGTTGCGTCCCACGAGAACCAAAAAACCATCATCCGTTGAAAACTGCATCGGGGTACCAACCGGGCTGATTTTAGCTTTGGGATTTTTACTGCGCGGCGCACGAATATATTCCTGTTCCGCAAGTTCCTGACGGATTTCTGCTAAATCCTGTTCGGAGGCTGCACGGCTTAACACGTCCAGCACCGTATCCATATATTGCAATTCCTGTTTTGCCTGCGCGATCTGCTGGGTTAATTTTTCTTCCGCAGTACGTGCCTTCCGGTATTCCTTATAATATTTCTGGGCATTTTGGGAAGGGGTAAGTAGAGGGTTCAGAGGGATATGCATGGTGGGCATTGCTTCATCGTAGAAATTCTCGACTTCGGCAACCGAATCCCCTTTTTGAATCTGATACAGGTTTGCACTGATGAGATCCCCGCAAATTTTTAAATGTTCGCGTTCGCTGCATTGTTTGAGTTCCTCAGACTGCACATTGATTTTCCGGCTTAACCGTTCCATTGCGGTTGTAATTACCCGGGAAATATCCTGTGATTTGGCTTTCATACGTTCGATACGGTCGCGTTCCCCATAGAACGTATCGAGCAGTGCGGAAAACGAATCTGGATGCTGTACCTGAGCCGCACTGCCATACTGAGAAATTTCTAAAAAAGAGAAATCCAAAGGCTTCCCATCGCCACGCACAGCAAGGCAGGGTTTGCCCGACGAATGCCGAACCAAATCAAAGAAGGCTTTCAGTTCTTGATACAGTTTCCAGCGGTCCGTGTCGGAAAGGTCAGCCACAAACAACGGTTCCCCGTCTGCCACACGATGCTGGATTTCCCGGCACACCACTGGCGACACCCCTTGTAACACATCCAGTAAAGCGTTGCTTAGCTCGGAATTTTTGCGCGGCTGTGCGAGGCGCTCCAAAACCTGATCGGGGTCAGCATCCAGCATACACAATTTTTGCTGGGGCGGCGGCGGACGGTACCGCACACCGGGCAAAACCAGACGTTCCGAACTCATTTCCTCATCCACACGCTTGAGCGCATCCAGGATGACACCGTCCGAATCAACAAAAATCAGGTTGCTATAACGCCCCATAATTTCCATGACAAGCGTCAAACGCACGGGATCGCCCAATTCATTGAAGGTATCGAAAGCAAAGCTGATCGCACGTTCCAGACCATCCTGATGGATTGCCGCAAGGCGCGCCCCACCCAGCCACTTGCGGAACAGCATACATAACATAGGCGGCTGTTTGGGATTTTCGATGGGGCGCTGCGTGAGATGAGCTCTGGCACTGTTGGCCCGCGCAGAAAGCAGCAAACGGAAAGTGTCTGTACGGGTACGCAGGGAAAAGACCATTTCCTCACGGTTGGGCTGATAAATTTTATCGACCCGCGCACCCAAAACCAGCGGCTCGAGTTCCTGTTTCAAATGGTGTAAAAAAGCGCCGTCTAAGGCCATAGCGCACCTTCTTTCGGGATATTATACAAGATAGCAAACAGGGTCATCCTGCCCGGACTTGCAAAACGCAACCTGCGGAAACTGTGTTTGCAGCATCCGAATCAGCGGCTCCACCACGACGTCCTCAGTATTAAAATGCCCGGCATCGACCATCGTGATGCCCGTTTCGCAGGCAGCCAAATGTTCATGGTGTTTGCTTTCACCGGTCACAAAAGCATCCACCCCACAGGCAGCGGCATCAAACAGCAGCCCGGAACCAGCGCCGCATGACACCCCGACTGTCCTGACGGGACGATCCCCCCTGGTATATTTCACCCCGCCGCAGTGCAAACGTTCCTTAACATATTGAGCAAAATCTTCGGGCGACAAAGCCTGCGGTAAGGTGCCGAACAAAGCCTCCGCCAGACCGGTATCCCGATACGTTTTCACTGGTTTGCAATCCTGCAAGGACAACGCGGCGGCCAGTTGGGTATTGACGCCGCAGGTAGCCAAATCCAAGTTGGTATGCGCGCAAACAGCCGCCAAGCGGTGCTCAATTAGCTGTGCGGGAATATCCTTGGGACGCAAGCGTTTCAGGGGAGCAAAAATGACCGGATGATGGCTGATAATCAGCTGCGCCCCCAACTCGCAGGCCTGCTCGATAACCGGGGTGGTGATATCCAGCGATACCAGCACAGAATCCACAGCCGCGCCGGGATCGCCCACCAAAAGGCCGACATTGTCAAAATCCATAGCCGTATGGAAGGGGGCGATTTCATTTAAGTACTGATAAATTTCTGCCACAGTAGTCATAAAGATCCTCCTTAAAAAGCCGCTGCCGAGCTGTCCAGAAATTCCTGCAAAGCATCTGCGAGCCTGGCAAACCGCGATGCTTCCGGTAAATTCCCGGCGATTTTCAGGCCATCGGCTTTTTTTTGTAAATGCCCGCGCTCCCTGTCGATATATTGCTGGCTTTCGGGGAGCGAAGGGTCGAGCAATCCAATGTATGGATACAAAGGGTGGCTGGGTACCTTTTGCGGATCATATTCCACACGCATCACGGAATACACCCGGTCATCCGAGAGGACTGCCCGTTCCTCGCAAACCGCATATCCTTCCCCCGCTAAAAATTCCCGCAATTCTTTGGCGCAGGTCATGGGCTGAAGGATTAACTGTTTTTCTTTTTGTTTGAGCCACGGCGCTTTTTGAATAATCGCGGCAATGGTTTCCCCGCCCATCCCGGCCATAACAATATCATCCGCTTCGTGCGCGAAAACCTGATCGAGGCCATCGGACAAGCGGGTATCGACCAAATCCTGCACCAGATGGCGTTTGACATTCATGGCAGCTTTTTGCAGGGGGCCCAGATGAATATCGGCCGCAATGGCCTTTTCGACCAGTCCGTTACGGGCGAGCCAGATCGGCAAATAAGCGTGATCGGTGCCAATATCGGCGACCGTACCACCGGAACGCACCATCGACGCACACAGCCGCAACCGAGGGTCTAATTGAAACAAACGTTTTTGCCTTCGTGCAAACAAGGAAAAATCCCTCCTTGACCAAGAACCGCCCGGCAAAAAATTTCGTCGGACGGCTGAGGGTTGTGAATATTCGGAATGATTATTTGGAAGCTAAATGGGCATTTAATTTCTCGATGAGGGGGTCTGGGCTGACACCGTGTACCGCACAAGCCTGTTCGATGGTTTCCCCACGGGAAGCGGGGCAGCCCAGACAGTGCATACCCATTTCGAGGAAATAAGGCGCAGTGGTCTGATCCATGTCGAGGATATCGCCGATGATGGTATCTTTTGTAATAACTGCCATAATGTGAAAACGTCCTTTCCGAGTAAAGTTAGCAATATACCTTATTATAATACCCTTGCCCGACGTTTGCAATACATTTCCGGCAAATTTTGTCAAAACTTAACAATCTCCCTCAAAAATCCCCCGGATACTCACTTCCCCAGAGCGCAAAACCTGTTTGGAACCGTCAGCAAGCGCAAGGACAAGCCCGCCCTGTCCATCGATATCTACAGCCTTTGCCGGATATGCGTGTTTGCCAAACGGCAGAACCTGCACAGTTTTCCCCAGCACCAGCGAACGTTCCCGGTATTCGTTCAGAAAAGAACGGCTGGTTAGCGTGTCGCACAGAGCCATGACCTCCTGAATCAAAATCGCTGCAAACCGGTTGCGGTCCAAATGTTCCGGCGGTTTTTCAAAGAGGGAACCTGCTTTGTGTTGCAGCTCCTCTGGGAAATCGGCCAGAGCGGTACTAAAGTTGACCCCAATGCCTAAAATGATACTTTCGATCCCGCCGCTTTCCAAATCTGTAACCGCCTCGGTAAGAATCCCGCACACCTTCCGGCCCTCTAAATAGACATCGTTGACCCACTTGATCTGCGCGGATTTCCCGGTAGTCTGTTCAACGGCGCGGCAGACTGCTACCGATGCAGCGGTGGTAATCAGAAGGGAATCTTCAGCCGACCAATGCGGGCGCAGCAGGACACTCATATAAATACCAGTATGTTTCGGGGAAGCAAAGCGGCGCCCCATACGGCCGCGGCCTGCGGACTGTTCTTCCGCAAGCACAACCGTACCATGGGGGGCACCGTCCAGAGCCAACTGCCTTGCGGTAACATTCGTGGATTCGAGAAGCTGATATACATGGATATTCCCGACCGAGACAGCCTCCGTCAGATAGCTTTCCATGCCCTCTGGGGACAGGCGGTCGCTAGAAGGGTCCAGACAATACCCACGGTTGGGAACCGCAGTAATCTGATAGCCCTCTTTTTTGAGTTCATTGATTGCTTTCCATACAGCCGAACGGGAAATTTGCAACTGTTTTGCTAAATCCTCTCCCGATACATGGCTGCCCTTTTGCTGTTCCAAAATACGCAGGATACTGCTTTTTGACGACATGGAAGATCCCTCCAGCGGAAAAAGAAAAAACCCGTCACAGAACAGTGACGGATCCCTTCCTCTTTTCCTTAGTTTTCTCTTTCTGAATCCTATCTTACCATATTGCAAGGCAAAATGCAAGGGGGGATTACAATTTTGTTGGTGGAAAGGTGTGGAAAGGGAGAAAAGCACACCCAAACATGCCGCGCAAAAAAAGGAAATATTTTGCAAAAACAACAGCACTAACCATAATATCCATAGTTGCATAATGTATCAAAGCAGGCATTGACTTCCTGATCGGTAAACAGGGGCGCATATTGTTTTTGGACGATGAGCGCCTCAAAGGAAAGCTCCAAACGTCCCTGCTGCGCTAAACGCTCCACGGCTTCCGATGGCCTGCCCTGCGCGGCGATACGCTTTGCCATGGCAACCGCCCCATACTTGCTGACCCCTTGCAGGAAACGTACTGGGTTCCACCCGCACACCAGACGCTGCTGTTCGGCAGCATGGATCAAATCCTGTTCAAATTGGCGTTGTAATGCCTCCATGGAAACCCTCCTAAGCCTGTATTTTCCTTCCTGGGGAGTATCAAGCAGCCAAGCCGCACACAATAAAAACATTATAGCATACATGACCGATATCTGCAAGGATCGATTGCCAAACCCTTTGTATGACAAGAAACAGGAGGGAATCCATTGATTCATGTCCGAAATTGTGATACAATATTTTGGTGTACAATAGGTACACAGAGATGTTAAACAATCAGAATCCATGTTTCAGATTCTGGATCATCTACGGAGGAACCTATTTGAAAAAGCTGTTAGACTTCCTTGTGCATCGCATGACACTCGTTGTTTTTTCCATGCTGATCCAAGCGATTATCCTGATCCTGATCCCTTACTGTTTTCCGGGACTGGAATTTTATGTACACGGTTTTTTGCGGATCATCAGCGGCATCGCGGTGCTCCACCTGATTAATAATAAAAATAACCCCTCGTTTAAAATTGCGTGGATTGTCCCCATTTTAATTTTCCCAGTATTTGGCGGCATCTTTTATGGCCTGCTCGGCGGCAATAAGCTCAGCAAACGAAGCCGCCGCAAATTAAAGCGCATTGAGCGCAAAATGGAGCAGGCACTGCCGCCCATCCGCCAAACCGGGGATATTCTGCGCCAGATTTCCCAGCACAGCTTATCTGCGGCCAATCAGGCCACGTATATTACCCAATATGCGCTTTGCCCGCCGTATCAGGATACCAAAGCGGAATATCTTCCCTTAGGGGAGATTAAATTTGAACGTCTCAAACAGGAGCTGCGTGAGGCACAGCATTACATTTTTCTGGAATATTTTATCATCGAACCCGGTATTATGTGGGATTCCATTTTAGAGATCCTCCGTTATAAAGTGCGCCACGGAGTAGAAGTGCGGGTGATCTATGATGACATCGGATGTATCCGCACGCTCCCCAATAAATATTACCGCCAGCTGGAAGACGAAGGCATCAAATGCTGTGTTTTTAACCGGTTCCGCCCTGTGCTGTCAGGACGCTTCAACAACCGCGACCACCGGAAAATCGCGGTCATTGATGGGAAGGTTGGTTTCACGGGCGGGATTAACCTTGCGGACGAATACATCAATGTACGCAAGCGGTTTGGGCATTGGAAAGATGTGTCCATTGTACTGACCGGCTGTGGGGTATGGAACCTGACTGTTATGTTTTTATCCATGTGGGGATACCTGCGTGGGGTAGACGAACATTTTGAAGACTTCCGCCCATATCTTGACCCACAGCAACCCATACGGGCAAACGGCTATGTACAGCCCTTTGCGGACAGCCCCTGGGATGACGAATCGGTTGGGGAAAATGTGTATCTGAACATGATTACGCGGGCAAACCGCTATGTGTATATTACCACGCCCTATCTGGTGATCGACCACGAAATGGCAACCGGGCTGTCAAATGCGGCAAAATCCGGAGTCGACGTCCGGATCCTCACGCCGCACATCCCGGATAAATGGTACGTACATGAGGTAACGCGGGCACATTATTCCATGCTATTGGAAAACGGGGTGCGGATTTTTGAGTATACTCCGGGCTTCATCCATGCAAAGACGTTCTGTTCTGACGACCAGTTTGGGGTCGTAGGCACCATCAATCTCGACTACCGCAGCTTATACTTGCATATGGAGTGTGGGGTCTGGCTGTATGGAACCGACTGTATTGCTGATATCAAATCCGACTTTTTACAGACCATGCACAAAAGCCAGGAAATCACGCTTCAGGACTGCCACCGGGTACCATGGTACCGCAGGCTGTTGCGGGCATTTTTGCGGGCATTTGCGCCGCTGATGTAACACAAAAGAAATGGAAAACCGTGCAGCTTGAAGCAGCAGCACGGTTTTTTCATGCAGTCCGCAGAGACGGGGCTATTTCCATGCTGATTCTTCCGCAAGGAAATCTTCAGCTACATCGACCAGGTGGACCGGGTCAAGTGCAAGACGGTTGCATAAACCGGCGAGCTTTTCAACTTTGGTACGGTCACAGGACAGGTCCGAAACTTCAGCACTGTCGCAGCGGATCCCATAGGAATGATACGCCTCCCCTTCCAAAAAATGTACACATTGGGTTACCTGATAAATCGTCATAGCTTAGAAACCTTCCCCAATTCTACGGACTAACATCTGGCAGGAACAAAAAACCCCATCAAACAGGAGCTTGACAGGGGATTTGGTATGAGATAACAACAAACCATACTAATGTTTCTGACTGGTCTGCAAAATTGCGGTCATATGTTCCAAAAAATCCCGGTCTGCTGCCTGAGCCAACAGCACAGATTCCTGCCAAATATTATCGTTTAAATATTTGTGAATTTCCTTCACGTAATTAAATATCGCACAAATTTTGGAAAAAATCAAGTACTTTTTAACAAAAATTGGAAATTTTTTCGATTCGTGCACAAAATCCGGGAAATCCCATATAGAAACTATACAAATAGCACAATATCATAGACGGCAAATCAGGAACGAACCGTGCGTAACGACAAAGCGTTTCAATAAATTTTTGCAAGATTCCCAGAAGGTTCCGGGGCAATTTGCGGGGCTTTGAGAATGTAAGGATAGATCGCCTTGTGGCAGTTCTGGCTGATCCCAGCTTGCTTGAGCACATCCTCCGGCACCCCAATTTCCCGCAACAGAGAAACCTTCAAAGCTTCCTGCGCGAATGTCAAGAGGGATGCCGTTTGGGCAGATGTCAAACCATCATATTTCCGATCAGGATTATAATGAAAATAATACTCATAGCTGGCCGCAATTTTCTTGGCAATTTTCCACAATTCCACATCGGAAAATCCGAGTACCGCATGGACATTTTGGAACAGATCGCACAATTTATGACTGAGTTCTACTGGCACACACTGATCTTCCGGCAGGTCGCTGACCTTTTGGGCGTACTGTTTCGCCTCGGATGCACGGAAATAATTCGAGTACACCTCTAACGCCTGTACCACAGACAGGAAGTGGCTGTGGGAATAGCGTTCCACATCCCGTGACAAATCACCAACCGCTTTTGTAAGAGCTAACGCATGGGTCAGGATTTCCAAAATGGGCTGCGCTTGCGAGGCAAGACGGAACCATTTTTGTAAAATCCCCTCAAAATAGTCCGCAATATTTGGATAGGTTAGCCAAAAACCAGCGGTTTCGCCCGTTTGAACTGGATTGACCAGATATTCCCCATTAAACCCTGCAGTCGTTTCAATCACCATACTGGAATACCGCACATTGCCGTAGGAAAACAAGGAGAGCAGTTGTGAAAACTGGCCGACCCGTTCGCAAAATTCCACCAGCGGACGCTGTTTGGGGAAAAACACCGTATTGACCCAGTTGGTATATTGGATATGGTCCCATTCGGTCTGGCTGTATGACAGGCCAAAATCGAACTTCAAATCAAAACCATCCAGCGCAAACGACAGGGGGGTGTTCTGCTGGAACGACAGCAAAACGGCATCTTGGGAAAACGGGACGTGTTCCTGATAGGAATTTTGCCGGAACCATGCCCCGATCCCGTCGTATTTGACATACGCGCTTTTGACCGCTACCATTTCCGGCACCCATTCATTGCCAATGAAACATTCCTCTGGGATCAGATGCATCCCTATCAAAATGGGGTCACCACTGTCCAAGGAAACACTTTGGTCTAAATTTGTCCCGCGCAAGCTAATTTTATCGGTGCCAGCCTGCCCATGGACAATGAAGTGCTTTTTTTCCGCAATCCGCTCATGCAAGAGTGGCGAAACCATCTCCGTACACAAATAGAGGAGATTCCCCTCCTTTTTCAGCTGGCCATAAAATACTTCCTGCTCGAAACCCAGCACCCACCATTTTCCGATCTTCCCAATTACTTCCTCATTTAGCATCACGATTTCCTCCTATTTTCCAATTTTCACGAAATTATCTGTATATTTGCCATTTTATTGTACCATATTTTCCATGCCTCCACAATCCCAAATCGTTATTTTATCCCTGCCCTTTCCCAATTCACCTATTTTCAGGGCATTTAAAAAAGAAAATCTTGTTTACATCTTGTAATCCTTACGGGATGTTGCTATAATAAAGAAGTACATATCCTATGGAAAGGAGGGTCTTTATGGACGTTTCTGCAATTGCTGCTATGAGTACCTCGATGCACATGGCCCAAACCCAAGAAGCGGTCAGCGTGGCCCTGATGAAGGAGGTCATGAATTCGCAGGAAGCACAGATTTCCGCGATTGTCAATGACCTGCAAGCCGCCAACCCGGCCCCTTCCTTTGGCCATCAGCTTGATGTGCTTGTATAACCCATCTTTTGCGGCTGTCCGGTTTCCTCCGGGCAGCCGCCTTTTGGAGGGACTGCCATGTTATCAAACGAACAGCGTGCCCATGATTTAGCGGTCACCATGCTTAAATTCACGATGGATAACCCATCGACCATCCAGGGCGGGGACGGTTCCCGGTTCAATGTTGCCGAGGAATACATCAAATTATACCGCGCCTTCCTCGATGCCATGAACGAAACATTCCCGCCCCAAAACCCAGAATAAACAAACATCCCGTACCAAGCCCTTTCCGGCTGGCACGGGATGTTTTATTTTTTCTCGTGATCTTTTTTCCACCAAAGGGACTCATGGAACTCCTGCGCCCAGACCGGCGGATGGTCGCCTTTGTAGAGAAAGGAACCATTGCGGTATTCGGCAACTACACGGAACACATCGGCATTGTCCCAGAAAATGACCGTATCGCAATAGGGCAGGATTTGTTTTAAAGCATCGCAGCGCTGCTCAAAGCGTTTGGCAATGAGCTTTTCCGGCACCATCCTCCCCCCGCGGTCCGCACGCGCATCGACCCGCTGCACACATTCCTCCACCGTATCCAGCCCCACATAATGCAGGGTGATCTGGTATTCTTCCTTTGCGGCTTTACGCAAAATGGCCTCGATATGGTCGCCGTCCAGTACGGTCTCGATCGTGAAATCAACGCCCCGCCCAATGACGCCTCCCACCTTTTCGGTGATAAATTTGATGGGGTCCACTGTATCATCCATCATGAGTCCCAAATCGGTACGCAGGTTTTGTGCGGCGCCCAGCAAACTGCTTTTGCCAGCCCCGTTGACACCCGCCACAATCGTACATTTTAACATTCCAACCCTTCCTTCCAAAAATACCAAGATTACCCTTCCAGTATAATCCGGAAATCCCCACCCGTCAACTAGGTAGCACAAAAAATCCCTTCCCATCCTATTTTCCACACAAAAAACCACCAGTCTGCACCGTTTGCACAGACCGATGGTTTTATTTTCCTTACGACTTCTCCTTCCTAATCGAATTCTTTCCCAAAACAATACACACAATCACTCTTTTATTTTGTTGTGGTATAGCTGACAAAAACTTCTTCCTTGACTCCGCGAGAGTTCGATACCATCTTTGGCGTCACATTGCCACTTTCATCCTCGTAGATTTCATACACAACGGTGTCAGAAGCATCGGCCTTAGAAACGTTCTCCTGTTCCAATAAGTTAGCGGCTTGTACCCAGCTATCGCTGCAATAGCCAAGGAAAGCTTTATCATGGCGTGAGAATTCCAGACGGATTTCCTCGCCCTGCTCCGATTTGACGGCCATTGTGATGGTGGGGTCATTGTTGGTGGCGCCTTGGCCGTAATACTCGACCGACTTGATCTTGCCACCCAGCAGATGATGCTGTTCGGTGATGGTGCGGGCAAGGTCTTGATACACCTGGCAGTTCTTTTCGAGATTGCTATCAAAGCCTTGGCTGGGGGAGAGTTCCCCATTCGTACCGCCCGGCAGCACACGGGAAAGCTGTACGGAATTGATTGCCCCAGTCAGGGAATCGACTTCAAAGCTATAATACTTCTCGATAGAATTCGAGCTCTTTTTGCTGCTATTGGCGATCCAGCCAGACCAAGACGCACGCCCATTGGGAGCCACTGCTTTGTTATAAGTCATTTCCATGGTTTTGCCGTCCAGATTAGTGCCAAACAGCTTCCAGATATTTTGTGCGCCGATGTCTGCCGCCTGTTCCATGGTGATATCATTGGCAGTTGGGGTGGCCGGAATATTGGGGTTTTTGACAACTTGATAGTTCCCTTTCACATAGCCCTGTGCAGCGGCTGCACCTTGCTGGGACGACACAGGCGGATAGGTGGTTGGGACTTTTTCTGTCTTACTGGTTTCGGCAGCGAGGGCCATCTGGGTAGCGCCGCCAAACAGCAGGGTACATGCGCCAAGGATTGCGGCCGCTCCTACCACGGCTTTCTTTCGGGTTGGGGACCATGTTTTGTTGTTAACATTCTCGATGACTTCCCCGGTTTCGGTAATGACGCTCATTTGCGTGTTGACTTTGTCTTGTTTTTTCATGGATCATCTCTCCTTTTCTGTGTGAATGGATACAATGGGGTTGGGCGGATAGCCTCCTGTTTGAAATAGTTTGTGATCACAGGTATTAGGATACACAGGAAAGATCACAAAGAAATCATGGGTTTGTTAAGGAGTTGTAAAAGTGAGCAAAACCTGTGTGCCTTTTTCCGGATCAGACGAAAAGGTAATGCTGGCATGGTGGAGCTCCGCAATCTGCTGGCACAGTGCAAGCCCCAGCCCGGCACCGCCCATAGCCCGTGAACGTGCTTTATCCACCCGGTAAAACGGTTCGATGATATGCACGAGGTGTTCTGGTGGAATCCCTTTGCCGGTATCGGAAATGCAGATCTTTTTTTGTCCCTGTTCCAAAAAGGCGGTCAGCGTCACCTGACCGCGCTCCCCGCATGCTTTCACCGCATTTTCCAGAAGGTTCCAAAGGAGGTTTTCAAGCAGGTCAGGGTCCCCAAAGAGCGTGTCAAACGAAGCCTGATAGGTAAAGGTAATCTCCTTCTCCCCCATATAAATCTGCATGGTCTGACGCAGCTTCTCCAAGAGCGCGCTCACCGAAACCTCGGTCATAACAATCGGGTCTGTACGCAAGGTGGCAAGGTCCAGCAGACGGTTAGCAATATTCTGCATATGGCGGCTTTCCTTCATGATATAACGCGTGCAATCCTGCTTATCCTCGTCGGAGAGAACGGCTTTATTCATATATTCGGCATAGCCGTAAATCGACGTCAAAGGGGTACGCAGCTCATGGGCGAGGTTATCAATGAAACGCTGCTTTTGTTCGGCGGCCTCTTTGAGCTGCTGGATCTGGGACTGGATTTCGTTTGCCATGTGGTTAAAGTTCTCCGATATTTGGGCAAGTTCCTGCGAACCGCGCACAGGTAAACGATCCGCATATTGGCCGTGGGCAATGCTCCGGGCCGCAAGGGAAATCTCGTTGAGCGGACGGAACACCCGCCGAATCACGAAAATCAAACACCCACTAAACAGTACCGACAACCCGACCCCCACGCTAAATAAAACAAGGGTCATCTGCTGCCAGGACTGGATGATATCTGTGCAATCGTAAAAATACGTCAGGGTATATTCCTGATACGGTTCCGGCATAACCCCAGTGACCGTCAGGTACTCGCGTCCATTCTCTTTGTGGGCGGCGAATATACGGGTTTCCCCGTCTGCTTGTCCGGACGGCATGGCAGGCAAATTGCCGCTGGAGAAGTTAAAAAATAATATCTGTCCATTTTGGGAAAGCACGAGGCGTACCTTTCCTTTGCTGTAATAATCCGAGTAGGTGGTAAACAGGCTCCGCATGACTGTACGGCGTTCGCTCCCACGTGCTTCAAGTGCTGCGGCATCCTTGGCATACGACGAAATCAAAAAGTAATGCTCCCCCAGACAGCGTTCCCGCACGCTCCCCAGACTATTGTGCAGGTTCAGGATGGAAAACACTAAAATCCCGCCATTGAGGAACACCAGAAATAAAAGTAAGGTCAGTAAAAAAATTTTCAGTTTCATGGTTGCGCCTCAAACCGATAACCGATTTTATAAACCGTTTTAATCCGTTCTTCCAAGCCTAACTTTTTCCGCAGCTTTTGGATATGCACATCCACAGTACGGGTATCGCCAAAGTAGTCGTAACCCCACACCAGATCGAGCAGCTTTTCCCGTGACAAAGCAATATTGCGGTTTTTGACCAGCACTTCCAGCAGATCAAATTCCTTGGGCGTACACCCCATGAGTTCCCCTTGGTAAAAGACCTGACGGCTGTTAAAATCAATGTGCAGATGCTCACAGGTAAACGCCTTTTCCTCCTTCTGGGTACGGCGCAAAACCGCATCCACCCGCGCCAACAATTCCAACATTTCAAAAGGCTTGGCTAAATAGTCATCTGCACCCATAGTCAGACCCTTGACACGGTCAGAAAGGCTGTTGCGCGCAGTAAGAAAAATCGTAGGCGTACCGCGGATCTGCTGGAATACCTCAAAACCGTCGAGCCCCGGCAGCATGATATCCAGAAGCACCAGATCAAAATGCCGCTGCTGCATGAGGTCCACTGCCTCATTGCCGTCAAACACAGCCGTACATTGATGGCCAACCAGCTGCAAATTCCGTCGGATTAATTCATTGATTGCAATTTCGTCCTCTACCACTAAAATTTCTGCCATATATAACTCCCCTTTCACCATTTCTTTTATGGTAACATAAAAATGTTATCAAGTTGTAAAAACAAAAAAAGCACCAGCTACCCAAAGGTAACTGGTGTTAAAAAGGATCAGTCGGAAAAAAGAAAAATGCCTGTAACCAAGAAGGTAACAGGCATTGGTACCGGTGGCCGGACTTGAACCGGCACGGGTCGCCCCAACGGATTTTGAGTCCGTCACGTCTGCCAATTCCATCACACCGGCGGATTTTTGTGGTATGCTGTCCACAACAGGATTAATTATACCCCACTTTTTCAGAAAATGCAAGGGGTTTCCCGAAAAAAAACAGCGTCCCAGAAAAACTGGTATCCTCCACAAAAATCCGACCTTTTTTTATTCTATTTTGCTAACACTACACCGACGCCTCCACCACTGCAACCGCCTGATAGCCCAATTCCCGATAGCGTTCTTCCACCACACGCTTGTCATAACCAACCACCCCATGGTTTTCATAGGGGTCATTAAAATAGTAACGGTCTGCATCATAGCCCACCAGCACCAGACAATGCTCCCCAGCGCGCCATGTAAACTTACTGCCATCCGGCAGTTGCCACGAATCCGAATCCCGCGACTCTTTCATATCCATTGTCGCCCAAATCAAAACCGGGATGTCCGCATCCACATAAAATGAAGACAAGTACGATAAACTGCTCCCGGTTTCATTGCGAACCTCCAGATTTTGCGGACATGCTTTTCGCAATGCGTCAATGATGACCGGCGCATAGCAGCCATATCCGCTTTTCGAGTATGGGTCCCCCACAAATGCCTGCCGGGGGTCCGGGCCAATGCGTACCCCATTTTCCCATGTAAACCCCTGCTTTGTCAGGTACTGGTCAATAAACTGCGAAGGGGTCATTGACATCCCGTAATATTGCAACACCATCACGGCACTCACACTCTCGCAGCCAGTCGGATACGTCCCGCTCTGTGACAAATAAGGCACGTCGATCATTTTGAACTGCCCATGCATACTCGCCGCATCGTAGCGGTACGCCTCCCCTGCCCCGCTCGATGACTTGACCATCTGGGAGCATACCAGAAGATATACAAAAAGAAACAGAAATAACAATACACCAATTCCAATCGACAAAATCGCAATACGGTTGCGAAGCTTTTTGCTGTGCCGTGTCATACCTGCCCTGCCTCCTTTCTGCTTCCATTTTACACGGAAAACAGACAGGAAGTCCGCAAAAAACTGCAAAAGAACTGCAAAATCAGAAGATATTACAGCTAAAACCAGTGATGACATTGCGTATGGGATCATAAAACAACACCAGACGATTCTGGTTATCCATACTGTATACCAGAAGGATTTCATCGCGGTAGGCAATGCGCTCACACTTGCTCCCACGCATCACCGACGCCAAAAAATTCGCGTCAAGGTTCGTACACCGGTTTATGTCGGACAGCCAGTGCAAAAGCGGGTCATCGTCCTTCTCTCCAGCCATCTCTGGAAACTGCCCAGGCGGGTAATAGGTGCTATAATCGCCCCGATAAGGGTCGGTCCAGTTGGCTGCTAAAATTTTATCCAAATATTCATTGGCTGCCTTTACTGTCGAATCCAGAAGGGGGGCTGGCTCCTGTTTGTAGATATGGAAAAAAACATATTTCCCGATACTCCTGCTCCATACAGCATCCAACAGGCAGTCATAGCCGCTTGTCGTGCGTATTGGGAAATTTTTCAGGGCAGCCCAACTATCTTTTGTATTGTCCCCGTAAAAGCGCACGCTCTTCACAAGATCCGACCACGAGCTGTCAAAATCCATCTGGGAGGTCGCCATCAGTTCCCTGAGCTGCATCTCCAACTCATCACCCAGCTGCTTTTCCACCATGGACAGATCAATGGGGAGTTGATCCATCTGATATTCTGTGTAAAATTCCTCCAGGGTCAGGCCGCTCTTGATATCAAACTGGTCCCATGGGAAAATAATCAGCTCGTCGGTATCCTCGACATACAAAAGCTGGTTAATGGCCGGTATATCGCTGACTGTCACAATGCTGTTTTTATACGAGGGCAAAAATACCTGTAACAGGAAGTTGAACCCTACCCCCAAAACAATCGCGCAACCAGTCAGCAGAACCGTCACCCATGGGAAACGCTTCCAATGGATTTTCACTGCATCTGCACCTCCATCTCAAAGGAAACCGCAGTCCCCTTTCCGGGTTCGCTTTCGATGTGCAGCTCGCCCCCATGGATCCGCACAATTTCCACACACAGCGCAAGCCCCAGCCCTGCCCCGCCATGCTTTCTGGTACGGGATTTGTCCAGCATATAAAACGGCTGTATCACCTTACGAAGTTCTTCCTGCGGCATCCCAATCCCAAAATCCTTTACCGTAATTTTCACCTTTCCCTCCTGTGAAAGCACCGCATCCAGCCGAACAATCCCGCCCGCCGGCGACGCTTTGGCCGCATTGTCAATGAGGTTATACAGCAGGGATTTCAACAGCTCAGCGTCTGCCTCAATGATCCCATCCACTGGCTGTGCCTGCAAAGCGATGTCGTTTTTTTCGAGCATGGGAGAGAGTACCGCCTGTACTTCATGGAACAGCTGCGGCAACGGCTGCGGGGTCTTTTCGATCTGCGTATGCCCGACGGTAATCAGTTCCATGAGCTTGCCGGAAAGCGTACGCAAACGTTTGGCTTCCTCCACGATGATCCCCGCATATTCCTGCCGCTGCTCGTCCGGCACTGTGCGCTGAATCCGCAAAAGATCCGAAAACCCAAGGATGGACGTCAAGGGGGTTTTCATTTCGTGGGCAAGATTTGCAATAAAATCCTTACGGTCATTCGCTACCTTCTGCAAACCATCTACATTTTGTTCGACCGCGTCTGCCATGAGGTTCATGTTGCGGCACAATTCCATGAGTTCTAAACTACCCTGTTCGCGCAGACGGATCTCATAATTACCCTTGGCAATCTGGCGGGTGGTATCGTTGATGTTCCGCAAAGGGGCCAGCAGCCACAGCAGGACAAGCAGCAAAATACCCGCAATCACACACGCACAAATGACACTGACAATCTGTACAAAACGCATCTGCTGGTCGCGGAACCGGTAAATGTGGGAAATATCCAAGGAAGTAAACAGGTCATAATCGCGCCCTTCCACCGATATTTTGGAGTGGACCACCAAATGGGACTGTTCCCCCACATCTATAATTTGCAGCTGGTAACTGCCCTTTTCCAGTTCGGGCGCAGGCACACCAGACTGTCTGGAACATTCCACAGCTTCCGGATTATGCGCCGCAATCGTGAGCTTCTCCTGTACGATCAGTACGCCCCTGTCCGCCTCCATGCCGGTTTTTACCTGCTTTTCCAGCAGTTCAAACACGGTCTCCTCGGGAAGGAAAAAACGGTTTTGCTTGAGCCGCTCATACAGCACATTATTTAGCAGGTTCACCGAAAAAGTCTGGTGTTCGGTAATCCCCCTCGTATGTTCCTGCTGCACCAGAAGCTGATGGCTGCGAAACAGCAACAGGGCCGCCACAAGGTCAATGGCGAGCATAATCATAGCGAGCGAATAAAAAAAGATTTGCTGCCAGAGCTTTAACTTTTTCATGGTTCATTCCGGCTTTCCAACCGGTATCCCAGTTTCGGAATGGTAATCAGGCGGTTTTGCAAACCGGTTTTGCGGCGCACCTGCTGTACATGGATATCGACTGTGCGGCTTTCGCCTTCAAATTCATACCCCCAGATGCTCGAAAGCAGACGTTCGCGGGTGATGGCGATATCCGGGTTTTGCAAAAAGAACACCAGCACATCAAATTCCTTTGGGGTCAGGGAGAGCAGCTGTTCCCCCTTTTTGACGGTATGGGCATCGAGGTTTACCGAAATTTCCTCGTAGACCAGTTCCTTTTTCCCCTTATTGGAACGCCGGAGTACCACTTCAATGCGTGCCAGCAGTTCGACGGCTTCAAACGGTTTGACAATATAATCCTCCGCCCCCAGCCGCAGCCCCTTAACCTTATCCGAAACATCCTGCATGGCGGTCAGGAAAATAACCGGCGTTGTCCGGCACGATACCTGTTCCAGCACAGAAAACCCATCCATCCCCGGCAGCATGATATCCAGAAGCGCAAGGTCAAAATCCCCCGAATTGAGCGCAGGCACAGCCTGTGGGCCGTTGTCGCAAACCACGCTTTGATACCCACCCATTGTAAGGGTCGCCGCGATCATTTTGGCAATGTTTTTGTCATCCTCTACAATTAAAATTCGGATCATAACATATCCCCCTTTCCTACAACGATTATACAAACCCCGACACAAAAAAACAACCGTTTTCCTCAGGCAAACAAAACTTTTGCATTTCCTTTGCAAAACAGAAAAACCGTCCCAACACACCTGCGGACGGTTCTTGTCTGGAAACTTCCGAGTGAACGGAAAGCTTTTAATAATAATATTGATCCACCTTTTTGCCAAGCGAGCGCAGCAAAGCAGACAGCTGATCCAAAATCTTGAGTTTAATTCCGATATCTGACGGCATCCCCTGCTGCTGATGCGCCGTATTGCGCGCTGTGCCAATAAAAAGATTTAATTGCGTACATTCTTCCAAGAGCATACGCGCAATCCTTGCCGCCCCATTTGGCTCATCCAAACGCCGGAAAAACGAAGGGTCTACATGCAGCTGGTTTTCCTTATACTCCCGCAGCAGCTCTACCGTGTAGCCCAGCGTCACAACCCCCTCGGTAATGAAATCCACCCCATCCATGCGCGCCATGGGCGGGATGGTATCGGTGGCAGTTTCCGGGAGGGTCTGCACCTTGCGCGAAAGGGTGCGCGCGGCGATGTTCGAGCTGGTACCCCCGCTGATAATTTTGTTACCTGGCATCCCCATAAAATCATGCACCATCACCGCATCATCCTCCATATTCAGCGGCGGCCCCGACATCAGGTTCACCATACTTTCCGGCATGATCTTGACAATCAAATCCGTGGAATCATCCCCCGGCTTTTCCAGATACAATTCGTTTACTGCCTGCGACAGCGACGATGCAAGCCTTGGAGCGGAATGTTCCTTTTGGGTGATTTTGGCCAGCCATTTGGATACCGCATCCCAGTTCCAGCCAAAGTTTAGTGCCTCGCCCGCACCCGCGTAAATCATGCCGTCGCTAATCAGGGCAATGACGTCCCCCGGCTGCACCTGAAAGTGGCTTTCCGTAATGCGTTTGCCCGACACTTCCCGGTGTTCGGAGGTAAGCTCGAGTACCTCCCCATTGCGGATGTAAATACATGGCGGGTTATCAAATTCCACCAGATAGGCGTTGCCATCATCAAACACCTGAAGTACGCTAAAGGTCGAATAGGCAAGGCCCCGCTCGCTGCATACCGGGAGCGTCTTGACAATCGTTTCCACTGCCTGGTCAATGGCCGCGCCTTCATGCAGCATGGTCGCTAAAATGCTGCTGGTCAGGGTCGAGAGGATATTCGCTTTCACCCCGCTGCCAAGGCCGTCGGAAAGCACGGCAATCACCGAATCCTCGGTCGATGTCACCTGTACCTTATCCCCGCATAACTCCTCCCCATACCGGAACAGGCTCCGGCACGCAATATCAACATGCCATTCCATTGTCTCCTTACTCCTTCCCATCCTGACCATTCTGCTGCCCCACCATCATCTCTTTGAGCCGGGTCAATGTGACCTTTGTTTCCGCTGTGGTTTCCCCAAGCAAAAAGGCAATCTGCTGTGCGGCTACCATTTGCTTATCGATGACCTTCTGCGCCATTTCCATACTGTCCATACGCAGTTTGTATTTCTGTTCCTGCTCCTCGATTTCCTGTGTAATATCCCGCAGCATCCCGATCACCACATTCTCATTTTCCAAATATAAAATATCCTGTTGGGTCGTGATCCCATATTCGGGGTATGCTACGGTTTTGTTATGGATCGCTTCTTTGGTTTCCTGCACCCGTTCAAAATCCGAAGCGTCCAAGAGTTCGTACAAGTTTTTCTCCAGCGCTTCATGGCGGGAAATACCAAACGCCTGTTGTGCCGCTGTGTTAAATTCAATGATGTCCATTTCCTCATTGACAATCATAATGATCTCCGGGCTCTGCGCCAATACATGGTTGGAGAGGGATTCGGCCCGCTCCCGCATATACGGCAGGCACATATTCCATTCGGCCTTGTTCTGATACACGGCAACCACCTTATCCCGGCAGGTAGCATACCCGCACGTGCCGCAGTTGAGTTCTTTCTCCGGGGTATCCTTGCCGATCTTCTCGAGCAGTTTGCGGATGGTCTGTTCGTCTGGCAGAGCCTCCTTGGAGGAACGGTCAAAAAATGGTTTCCCCAGCGCCACCTGTGCCGGCAAGTCCGGGAACCTGTCACAATCCTGCTGTGCATACCGGCGTACCTGCCCCCTTTTGCGGAACCGCGATACGGGGTCGCCCACTGTTTTCGGGCCGTTGATACAGCCGTCCTCACAAATATTCAATTCAATCACACAATGCTCCAGTTCCCCCCGCTCCAGCGATTCACACAGCAACTGGCAGTTTTCCTTCCCGCTGACACTAAGCAGCTCCCAATCTCCCAGATCACCGCCCGCGCAGGCTTTGATCGATTCTAAAATCCCATCTGCAATCGGATACATCCGCAGGATTTTGGAGCTTTCATTTAAAAATTTTACTGGCTGGGCGTTTTCGAGCGTTGCATTTGCGTCCTTCATCCACGTTTGCAGTTCCTCAAACGTCAGCACAGCGTCAATCTCACTGTCGTGACGGATATCCTGTGCTTCGTCCTTCTTGGCAATGCATGGCCCCACAAAGACCACCTTCGCATCGGGATATTCCTGCTTGAGCAGGCGGCCATGGGCGATCATCGGCGATACCACAGGGGCTAACTGTCCGATTAAGCTGGGGTAATATGTTTCGATCAGGCGGTTGGCAGACGGGCAACTGGTGGTGATGAGATTCTTCTGTTCCCCCTGTTTCATTTGCTCGTAATACGCAGCGGTCACATATGCCGCCGCTGCGGAGGTTTCCGACACCCCATAAAACCCTAAGGCTACCAGCTGTCCCGCAAACTGTTCCGGCTCTGTCACGTCAAACGCGCTGTAATAGGATGGCGCCAGGGAAACAAGTACCTTTTGCCCGCTTGCGAGAAGCGATTTTACCTTTTCCGTACTGCCTGACACCACCTTGGCCCCCTGCGGGCATCCCATCACGCATGAGCCGCAAAAAATGCAGTCCCGCTCAATGATCTTTGCCTGATGGTTCTCAACCCGGATCGACTTTACCGGGCATACGCGCACACATTTATAACAGTTCTTGCAATTCGCTTTTTCCGAATGGATCACACTCATAATTCTAAAACCCCTCCCTTTTTTCTGTCCATTTTATTATAGCACATCTTGCTGCAATGCAACAGTAGCAAGCAGCCGCGAGAAACATTTTTCCTGAAATTACAAATCCGGGTATAGAAATGCCGTTTCCGGATCACAATATCTTCCAGAAGAAGTTCCGTTTGGTGAAAGGAGCGTGTGTGTTGTGACACAGGAAAACCCCCGTTTATCGCCGTCGTTGCTGGAAAATCTGATCGACCTGCAAAAAGAGTTTGACGGCAGTATGGATTTCGTAGTGCGGGAATTTACGATCACAGGTACGGATGCTGCACTGCTGACTATTGACGGCATGGTCAATAAACAGGTCGTGTCCGAGAGCATCATGAACCCGATTTTATCAGCAGCGGTCATGGATCTCGAGCCTGAACAAAAAATGCGTTATTTGCGGGATAATATTTTGTCTGCCGTGGAACAGGTGCAATTGGTTTCCAAAGACGCAGTCATTTCCCGTTTGATGAACGGCTTTGCGGTACTCGCGATCGACCAGTGCAGCTATATGCTGGCCTTCGGGGTACAGGGCTTCCAGCACCGGAGCATTTCGGAACCCAGCAGCGAAGTGATGCAACGCGGGTCGCGGGAAGGCTTTGTGGAGCCAATGCTGGTCAATATCTCCATGATCCGGCGCCGTATGAAAACCCCAAAGCTCAAATTTGAACCCATGGTGATTGGTGAGGAAAGCCAGACGAATATTTGCCTGTGTTACCTGCGGGACACCGTTTCCCCAGAGCTGCTCCGGCTGCTGAAAAAAAATCTCGCGTCCATCAAAATCAGGACGGTTCTTGCGGCAGGATACCTGACCCCTTTTCTCGAAAAGCCCAGCATCTTTAACGGGATTGGGTTATCGGAGCGTCCGGATACCGTATGCGGCAAAATCAACGAAGGGCGCGTTGCAATCCTCATCGACGGCACCCCAAACGCCCTGATTGTGCCGTTCCTGTTTGTGGAGAATTTCCAGAGCTTTGATGATTACGCGACCCGCCCGTTTTACGCCACGATGATCCGCTGGCTCAAGTATCTTTCTTTTTTCATCTCTATTTTCCTGCCCGGCATGTATGTGGCCAGCGCAACCTTCCACCCGGAATTTTTGCCGCAGTCGCTGCTGCAGAAAATCGCGCAAGCCGAATCCCAGACCCCCTTTTCCATCTTTATGGAAGCGGTTGTCCTGCACATCCTGTATGAGATTATGCGCGAAGCCGGCCTGCGGGTCCCACGGCCCCTGAGCCATGCGGTGAGTATTGTCGGCGCCCTCGTCATCGGGGATGCCGCTGTCAGCTCGGGACTGGTTGGCGCGCCTACCCTGATGGTCATTGCGCTCACAGCTACGGCGTCTTATGTGACCCCAAACCTGTATGCTCCGGTTTCCCTTCTGCGCTTTTTGTTTATTATCCTTGGGGGGACAGTCGGTGTTTGGGGCATGATGCTCGGCTTTGGGCTGGTACTCATTAACCTGTGTGTGGAAAGCATTTATAAAGTCCCGTTTTCCGCGCCCGTTTCGCCGTTCCACTGGAACAGCATGCGGGATGTGCTGGTGCGTGCCGGCTGGCGTACGCTGGCCAAAAAAACCGATCAAGTCCAAAATATGCCCGGTTCCGACCTGACGCAGCGCGGCGGCTCCGATGGTACGCAAAACCCCGGTTCCTGACTGGGCCGATTTTATGATGGGGGTGTCCGCATGAAAAAACTCAGCTATATCAGCGCCCGCCAGCTTTTCACCATGCTGATTGTATTCCGTATTGTCATTATCATGACCATCAACAGTATCCTGATGGGCGGCAACCGGCTGCTGGACAACCTGATGTCGTGCGCCATCGCGTTTACGCTCAACTTTGTGCTGGTCCTGCCGATCTACTTCCTCAACCGCCGCAGCCCGCGTACCAATATCCTCGAAAAATCCTATGACCTGTTCGGGCCGTTTGGGGCGGGGATCTCGATGTTCTATGCACTGTACTTCATCTTTGTAGACTGCTACTACCTGTCGTTCTTCCACATCTTTACCGTTAATGTCTTAGACCCTTATATCCCCTTCTGGTTAATCGCGGTGTCCGTCATGGCCGTAGCGGTTTATGGAGCTTTTCAGGGCATTGAAGCCCTTGCCCGCACCGCCCTGCTGATCCTTGTGGTGATCCTTACGGGTATGCTCTTCCTGTTTATCACGGTGATCCCGCGCATCAACCTCAATAACCTTTACCCGCTTTGGGTCGATGGGACCGACCAAATGTGGACAGGGGTTTTACAGGTACTGGGGCGCAGCACCTGTTTCCCGATTATGGCTATGCTGCTGCCGCAGGTAAGCGGACGGAAAAAATTAGGGTTTCTCCTTTGGAACCTCATTTTATACCTGTTTATGGCAATCGGGATTTTTGTACTGGTTTCGTCGCTTGGCAGCTATGTCGATACCCAATTATTCCCGTTTTTCTCGCTCGCCTCCATTGCCGGAGTCCGTCCGTTCCAGCGCATGGACGCCATCTTTATCGGCGTATGGCTGTCCGGGCTGTTCCTGAAAATTGCGACCGACCTGTATCTGGTAACGCAATGCTGTATCAAGGTATTCGGGCAGCGTTCCAGAAAAATTTCGACCCTGGCTGGGGCGGTGCTCATTGCGGGCGGTTCTGTCCTGATTTCCTCGAACAGGCAATGGTATCAGCAACTGTTCAGCCTCAAGCTCACCCTGCCCTTGACCATCACCGCCGCGCTCGCTTTGCCAATTGTGATGCTTATGGTAGACCTCATTAAATACAGAAAGGGGAAACGTCAAAATGCAAAACAGGCAGTCCAAAATGACAGTGCTTAGGATTGTGGGCATCACCATCGTCGCGGTCATTGTGCTGCTGGCTGCGGGGGCGCGCAATTATACCGAACTGCACGAACGCCTGATTATCCGGGGGATCGGGATCGACCGTACCGAACAAGGCTACAAAGTCAGCCTGCACGCACTGAAAACTACCGAAGAAAATACCACCGAACTTTTCACCACCGAAGGCGAATCTGTCTACGATGCACTGGAAAATCTGGGCTTGATGACGGATAAAGTGCCCCTATATTCGCATAGCTTTCTTGTTGTGGTTGGGCGCGAGGCTGCCGAACACAGCCTGAATGATGTGCTGGATTTTTTCATCCGTTATCAGGAAACGCGTCCCACCGAAAGCCTGTTTTTGGCAAACGATACCGCAGGGGAACTCTTTGCCCACCAGAAAGACGGACAATATGACCTGACCCGTGATATCAGCGACACCGCTGCCGGACGCCAAAACCACTCGCAGCTGGTCCAGACGGAACTGCTGGACGTAGTGAACGCCATGTTCCAAAACAGCAATGCCGTACACCTGCCGGTACTCAATGTGTCCGACGGCAGCATCATGGAATATGGTACCGGGCTTTTTGAAAACGACACTCTCATCGACTTTCTCGACCTCAATCAGACCCGGGGATTATCCGCCGCACTGGGAAAAATCCAGGGCGGGACCGAAGTGGTCAAAGGCCCGGATGAACTCCCTGTCACCTTGCAGTATTCGAAATGCTCCCCGCACATCAAAGCCGAAATCCAAGACGGCAAGCCACGCTTTACCCTGACCGTTGACTGCAAAGCAAACCTTAGCCAGACCAGCACGTCCGTCACACAGCCGCTGGATAAAGAGGCTTTTGAACAGCTGGAACAGGCATTATCCGAAAAACTGCGCGGGCAAATTGAACATGCCCTGCGCTGGGCGGTGATCGAAAACCACTGTGATGTGTTTGGGTTTTCGGGCGCCCTGCTGCGTCAGCAAACCGATTATTGGCGCGCCCATCAGGACACTTGGATCAACGAAATGGCAGAGGCTGATTATTTGATAGCCGTGAATACCACCATCGCACTGGAAGGCAAGGAGACATCCCCAAAGCCCTTTTCTGTATGGTAAAACCAAATTCTATTCTTTTCATAGTAAATATAAAAAACAAATCTGTTTTCCAAAGTTAATCGTGAAAATAGATTTGTTTTTTATTTTACGGTTTTGGGGAGCTTTGCAGGCTTTTTGCTGGTCTTAGTTTCGGTGGCTGCCTGTTCCCGGCTGACCAGCTCCCGCACAATGCGTTCCGCAGCGGTACGGCGTACATTGGCCTCAATCGACAGTACTGCCGCCAAACGTACCAAAGCAGATTCGCCCTGTTCTGAAGTTTCCAGCACGCGCTGGCAAATTTCCGAAAACGCTGCGGACTGCGAATCACAAAACGCCGTATATACCGCTTCTTTGGATTCATTATCCAGCAGGTAATGCAACAGGCTCGCCACATCCGGGATCGCCAGCACCGGCTTGAGCATACAGATAATGGTCAGCATGGCGAGATGTTCTTTGGAATACTTTTTCTGCTGCGGACGTTCCAGCACCTTGTCCTTGACATAATTATTAATCATGCTGGAAGTCAGCAGTTTATTTTTGGGAGCATCCTGAAACGACCCCAGCTGGCGGTCCATATACGTAATCACCTGATCCATATACAGGTCGATTTCCGGCAGCCGTTCCCACGGGACAAAATCATATTCCTGCATTTGCTGCGCCCATTGCCTGAGTATTTCTACGGCCTCGTTCATATCCCCACCACCCTGTTTCTCCATAGTTTCTTTGCTTCTATTATAATTCTTTCTGCCACGGGATGCAACCATCTTTTTCCGCCCCCTGCCCCATACTTTAGGAAAAAATTTGCTATTCGATGCAAAAAGGAGTACAATAAGAAGAAAACCCTATTCCCGAAAGATACTTTCAGGAAAATAATTTCTGGATGGTGGATAAGATTGAGTCAAAGCACGATACCGAATCTGCTCGGCTTACGCAGACAGGTACTCGAAAAGGAATTTTCCAAAATGAATCCCGAACAGCGTCAGGCGGTGTTCCATACCAAAGGCCCGCTTTTGATCCTCGCAGGAGCTGGCAGCGGGAAAACAACCGTACTGGTCAACCGCATTGCCAACCTGATCCGGTTTGGCGATGCCTATCACAGCAGCCAGTTTGCCCGTGACCTCCCGGATCCCGAACGTTTGGAGGGGGAAATGCTGGCGTACCTTCAGCAGGGACAGCCCCTTTCCCACCAAGCAGTACGGGAACTGTCCGTTGCCCCCTGCCAGCCATGGCAGGTGCTGGCGATCACGTTCACCAATAAGGCTGCTGGGGAATTGAAAAACCGTCTGAATACCATCCTTGGCGAGAGCGAAGGCAATGATGTCTGGGCATCGACGTTCCACTCCACCTGTGCGCGCATGCTCCGGCGCGACGGCGACCGGCTCGGATATACCAACCATTTCACCATTTACGATACGGACGACAGCCGCCGCCTGATGAAAGAGTGCATGAAAACACTGGGTATTGATGACAAGAATTTACCGATCAAATCTGTGCTGTCGGCGGTGTCGCACGCCAAGGACGACATGATCCCGCCGCAGGAATATCAGCAGCAGGCGGGCAATGACTTCCGTTTAGGATTGATCGCCAAAGCCTACCAGCTTTACCAGAGCCGTCTGCTCGAAGCCGACGCCATGGATTTCGATGACCTGCTTTGCAATACGGTACGCCTGTTTCATCAATGCCCGGACGTGCTGGAATATTATCAGGATAAATTCCGTTATATCATGGTGGACGAATATCAGGATACGAACCATGTGCAATACCTGTTTATTGAGCTGCTCGCGCGCAAACATAAAAACCTGTGTGTGGTGGGAGATGACGACCAAAGTATTTATAAGTTCCGCGGCGCAACCATCGCCAATATCCTCGATTTTGAAACAACCTATCCCAATGCCACTGTGATCCGTCTGGAACAAAATTACCGTTCCACAAAAAATATCCTAAGTGCCGCCAACGCGGTCATCGAACATAACCAGCAGCGCAAAGGCAAGACCCTTTGGACCGATAATCCAACAGGGGAAAAAATTTCCGTACACACAGCCTTCAGCGAACAGGATGAGGCGGACCACATTGCCAAAACGGTTTTGGACGGGGTGGCAAATGGCCGCAAATATTCGGATTTTGCGATTCTATACCGCATGAACTCCCAGTCAAACAGCCTTGAGCGTATGTTTGTAAAATCGGGTATCCCGTACCGGATTGTGGGTGGATTGCGCTTTTATGAACGCAAGGAAATCCGCGATATGATCGCCTATTTAAGCGTCATCAACAACCCCTCCGACGAAATCCGGCTGCGGCGGATTATCAACCAGCCCAAGCGTTCCATTGGGGACAAGACCATCGCCCAGATTGCCGAAATCGCACAGGGAATCCATGAATCCATGTTTTATGTCATTTCGCATGCCGACCAGTTTGAGCCGTTAAAACGTACGGCACAAAAGCTGTTGCAGTTTGCCGAACTCATACAGTCTTTGATGGCAGCCGCAGAAGATGACCGGGTGAGCCTGGAGGAACTGTACCAGTTAATCCTCGAGAAAACCAATTACATTGTGTCGCTCAAAACGGAACAGGAGGATGTCACAGACCGCATTGAAAATATCAATGAGCTGGCGTCCAACCTGATCCAGTACGAGGAGGAAAACGGCGAGCTTGCCAGCTTATCAGGATTTTTGGAGGAAGTGTCTCTGATGACCGATGTTGACCAGTGGAACGGGGAAGCAGACGCCGTGGTACTCATGACGATGCATGCGGCAAAAGGGCTGGAATTTCCGGTGGTCTTTGTGCCGGGATTTGAGGAGGGCCTTTTCCCGGGACAGCAGGCCATTTATAATCCGTCGGAAATCGAGGAGGAACGCAGATTGGCCTATGTGGCGATTACCCGTGCGCGGGAAGAACTGTATCTGCTTAATGCCGAAAGCCGTATGATTTTTGGGTCATCCTCGCGCAATAAAGTCTCGCGCTTCCTCTCGGAAATCCCGGAGGAACTCCTCGAAAAGACCCGTTCGCGTTCGTGGAAAAAACCGCTCCCCGGTACGGAACTTCCCACCTCGGCTTATGAAGCCCGTGTGGTGAGTACCAAGTCAGCGCGGCATTTCGGACCAGTCAACCTTGCACAGCCGGGTGGCGCAAAAGAACGCTATCAGCCCGGCGAACGCGTAGGCCATGCTGCCTTTGGGGAAGGGATGATCCTTTCGGCAACCCCAATGGGCAACGATACCTTGCTGGAGATTGCATTTGACAGCACAGGCACCAAAAAACTCATGGCAAACTTTGCCCGCCTGAAAAAACTGTAAAGAAAAAAGCACAAGGGAACCCGCATGAGGGATGCCTTGTGCTTTTTATTGTTGGTTGGGGAGATTCTGTGCATGGAGATCTCCCGCCATCCACTGGGACATCATACAAACCCCAGCTGCGCCGGCTGCAAAAACTTCCCCACTGTTTTCTACCGTAATGCCGCCAATCGCATACACCGGAATGGATACGCTGTTTGTGACCTCACGCAAAAATGCAAGCCCCCGCGGTGGCACTCCTTTTTTACAGTCTGTGGAAAAAATGTGCCCCGCAATGACGTAACAAGCCCCCATGCCTTGTGCCTCTTGTGCTTCCCCGGCGCTGTGTACCGAGACACCCCAGACCGTTGGAAGGGATGCCCTGGGAATCTGCCGGAGCTGCGGCATGGAAAGATGCAGGGGCGTATGCAGACGCTGGGCAACTTCCGGGTAGGTATGAACCAGCAAAGGGATGTGATAGGCGTCGGCGATACGCTTACATTCGTCTGCCAACCTCCCATACTCGGACTCGGGAAGGTCTTTTTCCCGCAAGAGGATGGCGCCTTTGTCCACTAAACGGCTGGCCACCTGTTCCACACGCTGCAAAAAAGGCTCCCCAGAAGGCACCAAGCTGCGATTGGTCACACACAGCCAACGTATCGGCTTTCCTTTACAAACGGATGTAATCGGTAAACACCTCCTGTAAGCCTCGGCTCTGCAGCATCTCACGGATTTCACGGACACTGCGGGGATCGGAAATTTCAAATTGGGCGTCGCCTTTTTCCTGCTCCTCGTGTCCGCCAACCCCGGTTTTGACACCAGCCGAAATTTTCGTAGCCACCAGCCCCACCACATTGTCGCGGAACCCGGCACGTTCGCGGGTAGAAATGTTAAGGCCAGCAAACGGCAAAAGGCATCGGTACGCCAGCATCACCTGCAACAGTTGCGGTTCATGGACATCATTGGGTCCGTGGTCGGTACGGTTGATGTACGGCCTCATGCGGGGCACCGAAAAACTGATTTCCGCATGGGGATATTTCTGCTGTAAAAACTTGGCATGCAAACCAGCTGCAAAGGCATCCCGGCGAAAATCCCCCAGCCCCAGCAGCGCACCAACCCCGACCCCACGCATCCCGCCAAGCAGGGCACGTTCCTGTGCATGGAAACGGTACGAAAAATCGCATTTCGGCCCGCTCAAATGGACCTGATCGTAAAGGTGCGTGTCGTACGTTTCCTGATACACGCTCACAAAATCTGCACCCTGTTGTTGCAAAAACGCATATTCGTCTACATTCAGCGGGTAAATTTCAATGCCAATTGTTGAAAAATATTCCTTAGCCAGCGAAACTGCCTCCCCAATATAGGAAAGGCTTGACTGGCTGCGGGATTCCCCGGTAAGGATCAAAATTTCCCGCAGTCCGGTTTTCGCAATCGCTTCATATTCCCGGCGGATTTCATCCATGGAAAGCTTGCCCCGATGGATGTGATTCTTGCAGTTAAAGCCACAGTACACACACTCATTCACACAATAATTGGCAATATACAGCGGCGTATACAGGCACACCGCATTGCCAAACTGTGCCTGTGTCAGACGCTTTGCTTTCTGTGCCATGGGCTCGAGATACGCACCCGCTGCCGGGGAGAGAAGCGCCGCAAAATCCACAGGGGAAAGCTCCTTTGCCTGTAACGCTGCCTGCACATCACGGGAAGTGAAAGAAGCAAAATCCAGCCCCTCCAATTCCCCCAATACCCGGTGCATGAGTTCCTCGTCGATCCGCTGCATATGGTCAAAATCCGCTTTGGTTATCCGCTGCATATCAGCCCTCCAAAAAGCCGGTCAGCGGCGACGACGCTTCCCCACTGTATTCGAGGACACGTCCCAGCCCTGCCAAATACGCCTGACGCCCTGCACGTACTGCCTGCTGGAATGCCCGCGCCATGGCCGGAACATCCCTTGCGGTAGCAACCGCAGTATTGGCCAGTACAGCATCGGCACCAAGCTCCATGGCCTCGCATGCCTGCGACGGCGCCCCGATCCCAGCATCCACAATAATCGGTACATCAATTTCAGCAATGAGCATTTTGATAAAGTCTTTGGATACCAGCCCCTTATTGCTGCCAATTGGTGCAGCTAACGGCATCACAGCAGCAGCCCCAACCTGCACCAGTTCCCGTGCAACGATCAGATCCGGGCTGACGTACGGCAACACGACAAACCCTTCTTTGGCTAACTGTTCGGTTGCCCTGATGGTTTCAAAATTATCCGGCATGAGATATTTGCTTTCGTGGATCACTTCAATTTTAATGAAATCACCGCAGCCAAGCTCTCTGGCTAAACGTGCAATCCGTACGGCTTCTTCGGCATTGCGTGCGCCGGACGTATTGGGAAGCAGGGTAATCTGTTTGGGGATGTAATCAAGGATATTGCTGTCGCCGCCAAGGTTGGCACGGCGCAGCGCAAGGGTGACAATCTCCACCTCACTGCGCTTTATGGTATCGGCCATTTGGTCGAGCGAAAATTTGCCGGTCCCAAGCAGGAACCGCGAGGAAAATTCCCGGCCTCCCAAAACCAAAGGGTCCTTCATGGTGCATTACTCCTTTTCGATTCCTAATAGTAACCGTAAAATCATATTTGCCTGATGCGCGGCACAAACCGTCACACGGGGCGCCATCAAACCATTGCCGGCCTGCGCTCCACTCTGCTGGTCGCCGCACACATAAAATTTCTGGAACTTATGCGTGGTTTTAATATCATTTGCCGACCAATAGCCCGCCATCCCGGAACCGGACACCACCGCCGTATGGGGACAATGCTCGAGCAAAGCATTCACCAGCATCGCTTTATTTTCAGGCTGGTCAAACGCCTCACAAACCACGTCATATCCTTGAAAGAGGGAAACTGCATTTTCCTGTGTGACACGGATGGTTTTCGTTTTGACATCCAAAAAGGGATTGATCTGTTGAATTTGCTGCGCCATGGCAGCAGTCTTGTCCATGCCAAGGTGCGAAATATAATAGCTTTGGCGGTTGAGGTTGCTGGGCTCGACCACGTCGAAATCCACCAAAAAGAGATGCCCGACCCCCGTTCTCGCGAGCATGACCGCCACATTGGAACCAAGGCCCCCCAGCCCGGCAATCGCCACTCTCCCCGCCTTGACCTTCTGATGCACAGCCGGGGTATGGCGCGCACACATGAGGCTTTCCAGCTCCTCCTGATTTGGCATTACACCCTTTTGGATAAACGCAACAAAATCACCATCTTTGAGAGGGAAATCATCGCTGGTCTGAAAGCCGTTATAAATCACCACGTCGGCCTGATAGGGGAATTGCTGTTGTAATTGATGCAGGGTTTTGGCATCGGTCTGTACCGGCAACCCATTGAGCATAATTGACGCCATTTTTTCAGCCCCCCCCTACAAAACTCACAATTTCCAGAACATCCTCGTCCTGTACCAAGGTATCCAGATAGGCTGATTTCGGGATAATCTCCCCATTTTTTTCTACGGCGATCCGCATTTGTTCATACCCCTGCTGTTCCAGCAATTCCGAGAGCAGCACCGGCCTTTCCAGCGGGATCAAAACCCCATTCATTTTCATGCTCATAACCTCCTGAAAAATCGTAAAGAAACAAAAAAGCCAAACCCATTTTGCAAACAAAAGGAGTCTGGCAAGGTTTTTGGCGCACAAACATCACACCCAAAAACCATGAAAGAAACTCCCTTCGCCGGTGTTACCCGCACAGGTTCGATGAGTAAGAGGACACACCTCACTCTCAGCCACTTTCATTGGCTCCCCAGTTCTTCCCATATGTAAAAAATTTCTGCTGAAAATATTATAAAACGGATTGTGCGGATTGTCAAGACAAGCCGCCTGATTTTACCGTTGGGCGCTATTCTGAAATTCTCATGCCGCCACGCTGATATTTCAGGATACAATCTGTGGCTAAGGATTCTCCCAAACCATTGTTTACAGTGGTAAAGTCACACATTTTTGTTAGTTCCATAAAATGGGATGAGGAACAAGACTGTTTCCAAACTGATAAAGGAGGAATCTTGATGTCTGACTCTTATGCCAGCGAAGAAAGAAATAATCCAGGAACGTTTAAAGAAGCGGTCTGTATTGATGCCATGCGGGTTTATGACAGCTGTAGCGATAAAGACTGTCTGGAAGATCTGCGGGTGTATTTCACGCGGGATCGGCAATGTTTGATTGAAGATGCGTCGAATGTGCGTCTGCGGGATGTGGAGGTCATCACCGTGTACCTCGACTTGGAACCTGTACCGTTTAATAAAGGGTTTTATTCGGTGGATATGACGTTCTTTTTCGATGTATGTCTGGATGTATTCTGCGCCCCTGCCACAGGTCCGGTGACCGTCAATGGGATCTCCATTTTCAACAAAAAGGTGATCCTGTATGGCAGTGAGGGAAATGTAAAAATGTTCAGTTCAGACTGTGAACTCGAAGATCTGGACAATCAAAATTGTACTCGAATCCTTCCAAAAGCCACGGTACAGGTAGCCGAACCCATTGCCTTGTCCGCACGGTTATGTGACAGCTGCAGCTGTGGTTGTGACACATGCTGCCGGATTCCAGAATGTATCTGCCGCCGGTTTGGAGGCGAGTTTGAAACAACCCCGAAATGCCGTACGGTTTATGTGACGCTTGGGTTATTTACCATTGTACAGATTGTACGCAATGTCCAGATGCTGGTCCCTGCGTATGATTTCTGTATCCCGGAAAAGGAATGTGTGACAACATCCGATAACCCCTGTGAGCTGTTCCGCCGGATCGAGTTCCCCACCAATGAGTTTTTCCCGCCAAAGGTCAGCGAGGGCAACTGCGGTTGCGAAAACCGTCCATGTAAGCGATATTAAAGGAAGAAAAAGGGGCTGCTGACGCACTGTCCGCTGCCTGCTAAGAATGAACTTTCCGAAGTAACCGCTATCTTTTTCGGGATAGGCGGTTACTTCTTTTTATAATTTGGGAGAGCCGGGAAAAAACAGTTGAACGGCGGGAAAAGATTTGCTATAATGAAAAGTGATTTGCCGGGGTATCCGGTAAAAAACGAAAAGGAGAACCAAGGTTATGGCAAAGGTCACGCTGCTTTCGCATACGCCGCATCCCGAACAGAACATCGCGGCAGCAGCGAAATTATGTTATTCCAGCTCGTCGATTGATCAGGTGATGGAGGGTCTGACGGAGGAAAATACCGCGTCATTTGTACAGATGCTCGCCGACATCGGACATCAAAGCCCCATTGAGCATATCACGTTTACGTTTGGGATTGAGGGGGTATCGCGCGCACTGTTGGCACAAATTACCCGGCACCGGATTGCTTCCTTCAGCGTACAAAGCCAGCGGTATGTCCCAGAGGCTGCGTTTACCTTTGTAGTACCGCCGCACATTGAGAAGATCCCCACAGCCAAACAGGAATTTTTAGATGCCATGCAGCAGGCCCAGCAGCATTATAACCATCTGGCTGACCTGCTCGAAGAACAGCATATCAAAACCCTGTGCGCCGAGGGAAAGCCACTGGAAACAGCACGCAAAATGGCAAAAAAAATGGCCATCGAAGACGCCCGGTTTGTACTGCCAAACGCCTGCGATACCAAAATGATTGTGACCATGAATGCCCGTTCCCTGCTGCACTTTTTTGAACTGCGCTGTTGCAGACGTGCCCAATGGGAAATCCGCGAAGTTGCTGTCCAAATGCTGACCCTTGCCAAACAAGCCGCCCCCCACGTGTTTTCCAAAGCAGGGCCTGGCTGCGTTTGCGGGCCTTGCCCGGAAGGGAAAATGTCTTGTGGACACATGCAGGAAGTACGCGAATTTTTTCAAAATCTGGAGGCACAGCCATGAGCGGGAACCTATTTGTCCTGGAAGGGCTTGACGGCAGCGGCAAAGCAACACAGGCCACCCTGTTATGCGAGTCGTTAAAGCAGCATGGGATGTTTTGCCGGACGGTGAGTTTCCCCGATTACGCACAGCCTTCCTCGGCTTTGGTACAGATGTATCTGGGGGGACAGTTTGGAACCCGTCCAGGTGACGTCAATGCGTATGCAGCAGCGTCCTTTTATGCAGTCGACCGGTTTGCAAGCTACCGCCAGTTCTGGAAAAACGACTATGAACAGGGGACAACCATTGTCGCAGACCGCTATACGACCTCGAACCTGATCTATCAGCTGACAAAGCTCCCCCGCAGCCAGTGGGAGGATTTCCTTTTTTGGGTACAGGATTTTGAATATGGCAAGCTCGAATTGCCCCGGCCGTCCCTGACCTTTTTTTTAGACATGCCGCCGGATATTTCACAACAGCTTTTGGAACAGCGTTATCAAGGGGACCATCAAAAAAAAGACCTGCATGAACGGGATCTCGCCTATTTGAATGCCTGCCGGGAAAGCGCATATTACTGCGCGCAGCAGCTTTCGTGGCATGTGGTAGCGTGTTCGGCACAGGGCAAACCAAAAACCATACCAGAAATTTCCACGGAAATTTTAAGGCAGGTTCTCCGGTTTTCGGGACAATCGTGAGAAGAAAGGATGAATCGGAATGATCGTTGTATTTTTAGCAGATGGGTTTGAAGAAATCGAAGCAGTGTCGGTCATTGATGTGCTACGCCGCGCCGAATATCCGGTGTGTACCGTAGCGGTCGGCACGCCTGCGCGGCGTGTGACTGGCGCGCACAATATGGTATTGGAGGCAGACTGCCTGGAATCGGAACTGGACGGCCGGGACATTGAGATGGTCGTTTTGCCCGGCGGGATGCCCGGAACATTAAACCTGGAAAAATCCCAAGTAGTGCAACAGGTACTCAAAGATTGCCACGAGCAGGGCAAATGGATTACCGCCATTTGCGCGGCCCCCTCGATCCTTGGGCATATGGGGCTGCTGGAAGGTAAAACTGCGATTTGTTTCCCGGGGTTTGAGGAGGCGCTGACAGGCGCTGCCATCAGCACACAGGCGGTCTGCCGGGAGGGAAAAATCATTACTGCAAAAGGGCCGGGAGTGGCAATCGAGTTCGCGCTGGAACTTGTACAGGCGATTTCGGGGGACAGCCTTGCCAATGATTTGAGGATGTCAATGCAATGCCAGTCAAAATAAAACAACGCCATCTCAAACACGCCAAAGTCAATATCAAAGAGCTGAAAATAACTCTGCGCGCCAAGTTCCGGGGGATGCGCGAAGAGATGCCTGCTACCAAAAAAAAGGTCTGGGACGCCTCGATCTGCCACAATCTTTTACGCCTGCGTGAGTATCAGGAAAACGATACCATCTTTTTATACGTCAGCAAAGATATCGAGGTCAATACCTATCCCATTATCCAGAAAGCCCTTGGGCATGGCAAACGGGTTGCGGTACCACTGTGCATCCCCGGCACCTACCTGATGGAGTTTTATTATATCCGCGGGGAACAGGATCTCGAACCCGGCTCCTTTGGCGTGATGGAACCGGTTGTCAGCCAATGCGAGAAAGTGCAGGATTTGAGCCATGGGCTGTGTGTGGTGCCGGGCTTCAGCTTTGATGCCAAGGGCTTCCGGCTCGGGTACGGCAAGGGCTACTATGACCGTTTCCTGTCCAGCTTTGGCGGGTTTACGGCCGGGATCTGTTATGCCAACTGTATCCAATGGAATCTGCCCCATGGGTATTATGACCGTCCGGTGGATGTTCTGGTGACGGAAAATTACATCCGCCGTACCGCCACAAGGCCATCAAAGAAAGGGTGATCTTCATGCCGCACAAACAACCGCCGTCCAGCCACGAACCGGACAAACAGGATATCAGCAGACGCGCAGGCTCTGCTTACCGGCCGTCAGAATCGCACCAGAAAAAGGTCGAGAACTTCCGGCTGAATATTACCGGGGAATTCCCCCTCCACGAAGACCCTGCCCCTGCCCCGCCCACCAAAATGGACAAAGGCGAAAAAAAAGCTGCCAAGAAGCGGGACCGCAAAAAAGGCCGGAAAAACCGCTGGCTGTACCGGAGCATCTGGATGGCCATGGTCGTCCTGGTTTCGGTGGGGATTTCCCAATATGTGATCGTGGGAGCCTCGGATATGCTGGCCATCGCGCGCAGCCGTGACCCGGGTACCGTCGTTATCAGCCTGAGCAAAGACGCTACCCCCGATCAAATCGCCGACATTCTGGAAGAAAACGGCCTGATTACACAGAAGGATTTTTTCAAGCTGTATTCCAAAATTACCAAAGCAGACGGCCACTATGGTTACGGCGACTTTGAGCTGACAACCGACATGGATTATGAAGCCCTGATTAACCGGCTGCAGCTTTCCAATAACCGTGCTGAAACCGTGGAAGTCATGTTCCCAGAGGGTGCCACGGTACAGACCATCGCCCAAACGCTGGAAAACAAAGGCGTATGTACCAAGGAACAGGTTATGGAAGTGGTCAACGATTTTGAAATGTTCAAGGGGTACGAGTGGATTGGCAAGATTAAAAACGCCTCCGAACGCTACTACCTCTTAGAAGGTTACCTGTTCCCCGACACCTACGAGTTTTATAAAAATGAGGCTCCCAAAGTGGCGCTTGGCAAAATGCTCAACAATGGCCAGCGGAAAATTACCGAGGAGATTCAGACACAGGCTCAAAACCGCGGCATGACCATCGACGAAGTGATGACGCTCGCTTCGATGATCCAGGCGGAGGCGGCGAATGTCAAGGATATGTATGATATTTCGTCGGTATTCCATAACCGTCTGAAAGCGGGCGCCGCCAGTGACGTTGCCTACCTGGGTTCTGACCCGACGGTGTGGTACCCCTATGTCAACCGTGCCGCTGTGCCGAAAAATTTAGTCGATACCTACAAGAGCCGTTACAATACGTATGAGGTCCGGGGGCTGCCCCCGGGGCCGATTTGCAGCCCGGGTGAGGACGCAATCAAAGCCGCTCTCAACCCGAATGACACCAATTACCTGTACTTCTGCCACGACAAAAGCGGCAACCCCTACTATGCTACCACTGCTTCCCAGCATGAGGAAAATATGCGCCGCGCTGGTTTGTCAACTTCATCCACATCATAATACAAAACGCCCGCCTGTCTGTCACAGTGACAAATCTGGGTGGGCGTTTGCAAGAGCAGGAGGGATTTTTTTGAATACCTTGCCCAAAAAACCAGTCGAACTGTTGTCGCCGGCCGGGGATTTGGAACGTCTGGAATCCGCGCTTTTATTTGGGGCGGATGCCGTATATCTGGCCGGGCAGGAATTTGGAATGCGTACCGCGCCGTCCAATTTTGACTATGACCAACTACAGCACGCCGTAATGATGGCGCATAAGAATGGAACCGCAGTCTATGTGACCTGTAACACCCTGCCCCGCAATGACGAATTGGAACACCTGCCGGAATTTTTGCAGCATATTGAGCAGATTGGCGCCGATGCTGTGATTGTTGCGGATCTCGGTGTGCTGCAAATGGCAAAGCGGTATGCCCCAAAGCTGGACGTGCATATTTCCACACAGGCCGGAATTGTCAACCATGCCGCAGCGAATGCGTTCTATGAACTGGGCGCCAAACGGGTCGTATTAGCCCGCGAATTGTCCCTGGATGAGATCGCAGGAATCCGCGCGAAAATCCCAGCCGACCTGGAGCTGGAAGCATTTGTACATGGGGCCATGTGTGTTTCGTTTTCGGGACGGTGCCTGTTATCTGCCTACCTCAACCAGCGTGACGCCAACCGGGGGGACTGTTCCCAGCCATGCCGGTGGGAATATTCGCTGGTAGAGAAAAAGCGTCCGGGACAATATATGGATCTCTATGAGGAACCATCCGGGACTTATGTATTGAACTCCCGTGACCTGTGCATGATCGGGCATATCCCCGAGCTGGTATGTGCTGGGGTATCGAGCCTGAAAATAGAAGGGCGCGCCAAATCGGCCTATTATGTCGCGGTAGTGACCAACGCCTACCGCAATGCCATTGACGCGTTTTTGCAGCATCCCGAATCCCCTATGCCTGCGTGGATTTCCGAGGAAGTGCATAAAATCAGCCACCGCGAATACAGTACTGGCTTTTACCTTGGCGGCGAACCCGGGCAAGTCCTTGATAACGGCGGCTATATCCGGGAGTATGAAGTGGCAGCCGTGTGTGAGGATTACCGCGACGGCATCCTGACGGTATCCCAGCGCAACCGTTTTTTTGAGGGGGATGTGCTGGATGTTCTCGAAGCGGGAAAGCCACCTTATTGCATCCCTGTGGGGTCGATGACCGATGCAGAAGGCAATCCGATTTCCGCTGCCCCCCATGCTACTATGCTGGTAAAAATCCCATGCAGTCAGCCGGTCAAAAAAGGGGCTGTGCTGCGTAAGCCCGTTTCCAACTGAAAAAAAGCCCGCACAACC
>CATJNB010000077.1 GCA_949741605.1 uncultured Eubacteriales bacterium
TCATGGCAGCCAGAGGAATGTCCATTGTGCAAGTCTGGTGCACCAGCACCCTTTAAACCAGGGAGCCGAAAAGTGTAAAGATTCTTACAGTTGATTGCTTACGGAAAGGAGAGTGGATATTATGTCTGAACTTTCCCAAAGTTCCTCAAAACCAGCCAAGAAACCAAAGTCGATTCATGAAGGCCACCGTTCCAGAATGAAAAACCGTTTTTTGGAACAGGGATTGGATTCCTTTGAAACTCATGAGATTTTGGAAATGCTGTTGTATTACGCAATCCCGCAAGGCGATACGAACCCTTTAGCTCATCATTTGCTCGATACGTTCGGTTCTATTTCAAAGGTTTTGGATGCGCCAGTCGAAGCGTTGGAAAAAGTGAAAGGCGTTGGCCCATCCAGTGCTGTTTTGCTAAAAATGATCCCCCAACTTGCCCGGGTTTATCTGGAGGATTTGAAAATCCCAAAGCCTTTGCTTGATGCTGAGGATATGGCTCATTATATCATACCAAAATTTGTTGGCCGTATGAATGAAGTGGTTGTGCTTTTGCTCCTGAATAGCAAGGCAGAAGTACTGTTCTGTGATGTTATTAATGAAGGTTCGGTTGTGGAAGTGTCGATTTATGTACGTGAGATTGTACATATGGCTATGCGTCATGATGCAACATCCGCTGTTATTGCCCATAATCATCCAAGTGGAAATACCTTTCCTTCCAGAGGGGATATGAAGGCGACTGCGGATGTGTATGATGCCCTTCAACCAGTTGGAGTAGCACTGCTGGATCATTTCATTATTGCAGATGGGAAGAATTATTTATCTATGCAGTCAAGCGGTCTTTTGGAACAAGCCTTACATAATTATTAGGGTTTCCTTGGGAGGTTATTTTCCTGTACTGTAAACGGTGCTGACCATCGTTTGCAGTTTTTTTGACTTCACTTTGCCGATATCGATAAAAAACAAGGAAGAGATAGCTTATTTGCGCACCCTTCCTTGTTGCATACTAGGGATGAAGCTCGTCCATGACAAACTCCTTTTGTCAGTCGGACGTAACATTTTAGGAAAATGATTGGAAATCCTCCGTTTATGCCGATCATATATTTATAGCAATTTCATAAATAAAACGGAAAAGGTCGATGATGAAATGTAAGGATAGTTGCCTGACAAATCAGATCCATGAATTTGCCGGTTTCCTTTTGTCCATGAAATTACTATAAATGGTTGTGGAATCAACAGACCGGGTTATCAACATTTTCCTTTTGTCGCACTAAATTATACCAACTACTTCGGCTAATACCTAATTTTTTAAGGGCTTCCTTGACCTGCATATGTCCTGCTTTCACGGCGTGGTAATAGTTGTCGAATTTTGGTGGCTGTAATTTGGGACGGCCCGGATTATAAGTACCGCGTACAATTGCAGATTTGATCCCTTCTTTCTGCCGGATGATAATATTTTCGCGTTCCTTCTCTGCTACGTAAGCAAGGATTTGCAGGACAATATCGCTTAACAGCTTGCCAGTGACATCATTCCCATTAGTGCCCCTCGTATCTAGCAGCGGCATGTCCATTACTAAAATATGGCATCCGATATCCTGAGTGATTTCTTTCCATTCATTGACAATCTGGGTATAATTTCGTCCCAAACGGTCGATGCTGTGGAGAATGAGAAGGTCTCCTTTTCGGATATGCTGTTTCATTTGCTGATAGGCTTGGCGGTCGAAATTTTTTCCACTTTGTTTATCGGTAAAAATTTCGTCGATTTTGTACTTGGACAGGCTGTCAATTTGCCGGTCAATTTTTTGTTCTGCAGTGCTTACACGGATATAAGCATACGTCATGTTAAAAACCTCCATTATGTGATATTGCCTACCATTTTACCTGTTTTTGGCAAACATGTAAATGTATGTGGAGAATGATTTTATCAGGGGCTATATATTTTTTGGATACATGGTAAAAAACAAGAATCGGAAAGGAGAAATACGAAGGTTTGTTATGATTAAGCTGTTACAATATTTAGGAAAGTACAAAAAATTTGCATGGATCGGTCCGATTTTTAAATTGATTGAAGCGGTCTTTGAGTTGATTGTCCCATTGGTTACAGCAAAGATGATTGATTATGGAGTGCGTACAGCTGATCCGGGATATGTATGGAAGATGGGAGGCATATTAGTGTTTTTGGGTCTGGTGGGGTTAGCCAGTGCATTGGTGTGTCAGAAATGTGCGTCGATTGCCTCGCAGGGATTTGGTACAAATTTGCGTAATGCTCTATACCATCGCATTAATACGTTTTCCCATAAGGAAATTGACCAATTTGGAACTCCATCATTGATTACCCGTATGACCGCCGACATTAATCAATTGCAGTTTGCCGTAGCCATGCTGGTACGCTTGGTGATCCGCGCACCGTTTTTGGCAATTGGTGCGGTTGTGATGGCCATGATGATTGATTTATGGCTCGCTATTGTCCTTGTAGTTGCTACGCCTCTGATTGGTTTCATTTTATATCTTGTGATGAGCCGGTGTGTCCCATATTTTAAGCAAATGCAAAAAAAATTAGACCAGCTTTCTCATTTATCACGGGAAAGCCTGTCAGGTGTACGGGTGATTCGGGCTTTCTCCAATCAGCAGCAGGAAGAAAAACGTTTTGTGAAAGCAGCGGAAGATCAGACCAGTACGGCGGTGAAAGTGGGGAAACTTTCTGCACTTTTGAATCCTCTTACTTATACGGTTATGAATTTGGCAGTTGTTGCTATTGTATGGTTTGGAGGATTCCGGGTGGAGGTAGGAGAAATGACGCAGGGAGAAGTCATTGCGTTTGTCAATTACATGTCGCAGACCCTACTGGCGTTGATTGTTGTTGCGAATCTGGTCGTAACGTTTACCAAAGCCTTTGCATGTGCAGCCCGAGTCAGGGAAGTTTTGGAAACCCAGCCCTCTGTTCCGGAATTTGTTGAAGAAGAAATTGAAACACCCAAAGAAAATATTCCAAAAATTTCTTTAGAAGACGTTTGTTTTTCCTACAGTGGCTATGAAACTGAAGAGCTGGAGGCACTCAAACATTTATCGGTAACTATTGCTTCTGGGGAAACTGTTGGGATTATTGGTGGTACTGGTTCCGGGAAATCTACTTTGGTACAATTAATTCCTCGCTTTTATGAGGCAACCACAGGGATGGTTCGGGTAGATGGGATTGATGTAAGAGGATATTCCTTTGAACAGCTGCGTTCTAAAATTGGTATGGTACCCCAGGAAACTGTTTTGTTCAGTGGGACCATTCGAAGCAATCTGCTATGGGGAAAACAGGATGCCACACAGGAACAATTAGAACGGGCATTGCGTATTGCTCAGGCTCATCTGTTCGTGGAACAGCTACCAGACGGATTGGATTCTACAGTTGAGCAGGGTGGAAAAAATTTTTCCGGAGGGCAGAGACAACGTTTGACGATTGCACGCGCATTAGTAGGGGAGCCGGAAATTTTAATTTTAGATGATAGCTCGAGCGCCTTGGACTTTGCTACTGATGCTGCTCTGCGTAAAGCGCTTCGACAGGAAACAAAACAAATGACCGTGCTTATCGTGTCACAAAGGGTTAGTAGTATCCAGCACGCTGACCAGATTATTGTGTTGGACAATGGTGCTGTTGCGGGGATTGGGGATCATGGAAGTCTTATGCAGACCTGTGAGGTTTATCGTGAGATTTGCCTGTCACAAATGAATGAGGAGGAAATCAGCCGGATATGAAAAAACGAGTTTGGAAACACCTGTTTGCTTATTTTAAGCCCTACTGGGGGTTCTTAGTCGGTACGTTTGTAAGCGCTATCATCCATATTTCTCTGACGCTGTATGCTCCTATTTTGATTGGTCAGGCGGTGGATCATATCATCGGATTCCAAAATGTGGATCATCAAGGCATGATCCTGACCCTGGTATGGCTGACAGCGATGATTATAATCGGCGCGTTGTTCCAATGGGTATTGTCGTACTGTGTGAATAAGGCTGCTTGCTATACTGTAAAAGATTTGCGGACGGATGCTTACCGAAAAATCAATACGCTGCCTCTTAAGTACATTGATGGGCATGCACATGGCGATGTCATTAGCCGCATTGTCAATGATGTAGAACAGGTATCCGAGGGGTTGATTCAGGGAATGACCCAGTTTTTTACTGGGATTGTGACTATTCTCGGTACTTTGATTTTTATGTTTATGATTAGCCCCGTTATTATGCTGGTTGTGGTGTTGGTGACACCTCTGTCCTTATTTGTGGCATCGTTCATTGCGAAATTTTCTCATAAGATGTTTACAAAGCAACAGGCGGTTCAAGGGGAACTCAGTGGGTATGTAGAAGAAATGATAGGTGGTCAAAAACTGGTCAAAACTTTCCGTTATGAGACACGGGCTCAAGAACAGTTTGAGGAGATTAATGGCCGTTTACAGCAGGTTGGTGCAAAAGCACAGTTTCTTTCTTCATTGTCGAACCCTTCCACACGGTTTGTTAATGGGATTGTTTATGCGGCTGTCGCAATTTTTGGTTCTTTATGTGTCATTACCGGATGGCCTGATCTCCTGACAGTTGGACAAATTTCGTCATTTTTAGCATACGCAAACCAATATACGAAACCATTTAATGAGATTACCGGTGTCATTACCCAGATCCAGACAGCCTTTGCATCTGCAGAACGTCTTTTTGATTTTCTCGATGAACAGGAAGAAACCTCTGATGCTCCAGATGCAGTAGAGAAGAAGGATTGTCAGGGTAATGTGGAAATCAGAGATGTCTGTTTTTCATACCGTCACGATGTACCATTGCTGGATCATCTCAACGTTTCTGCGAAACAGGGAGACCGGATTGCGATTGTAGGACCAACCGGATGTGGAAAAACTACTATCATCAATTTGCTGTTACGTTTCTACGATGTGCAGGATGGTGCTATTACGATAGATGGAACGGATATCCGCGCTATGACCAGAAGCAGTCTGCGAGGGCTATATGGGATGGTTTTACAGGACACTTGGCTGTTTGCAGGGACAGTACGGGAAAATATTCGGTATGGAAAGCCGGATGCTACAGAAGAAGAGGTCATAGCGGCTGCAAAAGCCGCTTATGCACATTCGTTTATCCGCCGTTTGCCAGATGGATATGATACAGTGATTGCTGAGGATGGCGGGAATCTTTCCCAAGGTCAGCAACAACTTTTGAGTATTGCCCGGGTGATGTTGGTAGATCCTCCCATGTTGATTTTGGATGAGGCTACCAGTTCCATTGACACCCGTACTGAACTAAAAGTGCAGGCGGCTTTCCAGAACATGATGCAGGGGCGAACCAGTTTTATCGTTGCACACCGTTTATCAACGATCCAACAGGCAACGACCATTCTTGTGATGGAAAAAGGCAGAGTTATGGAACAGGGGAGTCATCAGGAGCTCTTGCGCAAAGGTGGATTTTATGCTAATTTGTATAATAGCCAGTTTGCCGTATCAGAATAAATTTATAGAAGCTTTTGGTAAGTTGTATGGTTATAATTGCATTTTTTTACAAAATCAAGTATAATAACATTGATTATATGAAAAGGCATCCCTTTTCTTCAGGAGGTTTGTATGGAAAATCTAAGAAAAAAATGTATGGATGTGAGGGCGAATGTCATCACGACCATAGGCACACTCGGAGTCGGACATATTGGTGGAAGCCTCTCTATTGTAGATTTGCTTGTGGTTTTATATGAGAAACATATGAAGATTGACCCCAAAAATCCGAAAATGTCGGGCCGCGACCGTTTAATTGTTTCCAAAGGCCATGCCGGACCAGCTGTTTACGCAATGTTGGCAGAAAAAGGCTATTTTGATAAGGATTGGCTGCTTACCTTGAACCAGTCCAATACAAACCTTCCGAGCCATTGTGATATGAACCGGACCCCTGGCGTTGATATGACTACGGGTTCCCTCGGACAAGGCTTTTCGTGTGCGATGGGTGTTGCAAAAGCCTCCAAAATCCGCAAAGATCAAGCGACAATTTATACGATTATTGGGGATGGGGAAAGTCAGGAAGGACAGATCTGGGAAGCCGCCATGTTTGCCGCACAGCAGAAATTGGATAATGTGATTGCGTTTACCGATTACAACAACATGCAGATTGACGGTGACCTGCCTGATATTTGTGATTTGTCATCGCTTGTGGACAAGTGGACTGCATTTGGATGGAATACCGTAGAGATCGACGGTCATGATCTGGAAGCCATTGACCTTGCGATTACCAATGCTAAGAAATCTGACCGCCCCAATATGATTATTTTGGATACAGTAAAAGGGAAGGGTGTCAAATTTATAGAGGAGATGGGGTTTGGAAACCACAGCATCCCGATGACAAAGGAACAAATGGAACTTGCATTGGCAGAGGTAAAGGGGGAATAAGATATGGAATTGCGCCAAGTGTTATGTGCAGAACTGGATCGGATGATGGCTGAAAATGAAAATATTGTGGTAATTGATGCCGATCTTTCTAAACCAAACGGTACATTTGAACTACGGAAAAAATATCCTGAAAGAGCCTTTGATGTTGGAATTGCGGAACAAAATATGGCGTCGGTGGCAGCAGGAATGAGCAGTTATGGGTTTATTCCGTTTATCAGTTCGTTTACGCCGTTTTCCAGCCGCAGAATTTGTGACCAAATTGTGGTTTCCATTGCTTATGCCAAACAGAATGTCAAAATTTTGGGTACGGATCCCGGAATTTGTGCAGAATTTAATGGTGGTACCCACATGAGTATGGAGGATATTGGGGTTTTGCGGAGCATCCCGGAACTGGTGTTATATGAACCCGTAGATGCCATCCAATTAAAACAGGCATTGCCCCAAATTGTAGAATATTACGGACCTGTCTATATCAGGATGTTCCGAAAAACGATTGATGATGTTTTTACAGATCCGGGTTACCAATTTGATCTGTTTCGTGCTGATACCATTCAAGAAGGCAGAGACGTCTCTATTTTTTGTAGCGGGATCATGGTGCAGGAAACGATGAAGGCAAATGAGCAGTTAAAAGCACAGGGGATTCAGGCAGATATTGTCAGTATCCATACGGTCAAGCCAATTGACCGGAAAGCGGTTGTAGCGTCCGCAAAAAAAACTGGCGCTGTGGTGACTGCGGAAAATCATAATATTATTGGCGGCCTACGTTCGGCTGTGGCGGAAGTGTTGGTGGAGGAGTGTCCAGTACCGTTGAGGGCGATTGGGGTCAAAGACGCATTTGGACAAGTTGGAAAATTGCCGTTCCTTAAAGAAGAATATCAAATGCGTGCGGAAGATATCGTGGCGGCAGTCAAGCAGGTTTTGACGCTTAAAAAATAAAAAATCCGCAGGGCAAGTGCCTTGCGGATTTTTGCGCCTATATAAAAAACATGAAGGAATCATTTTGTTTATGCTTTTCTACATCTAAAGATAGGTCATACAGGGAGATTGTTTGTAGGCTTTGCTGTAATGCGTAGTCCATAGTTTGAAATACTTTTTCTTGTAAAGTCTGTTCAATTTCCGGTGCTTTCTCGGCGACGGTTTGCTCGTTGTGATCGAAGATTATATTTTCTGTAATATTAAGTACATCATAAACGGAAATCTGTTTGGGGGAGAGCATCATTTGATATCCACCTTGTGCACCTTTGATGGACCGTACCAGACCATTCTTTTTTAACAGCGCAAAGACCTGTTCACAATACAAACGAGAAAATCCGAGTTGTTCTGCGATTCTGCTGAGATTGATGTACTGTCCGTTTCCATAATTCTGCGTCATGACGATCAAAGAACATAACGCGTACCGTCCTTTTGCCGAGATTTTCATTCTTATCACTTCCAAAATAAATAATTACTATTTTAATGTGTTTTAAATCTTGCTCGGA
>CATJNB010000078.1 GCA_949741605.1 uncultured Eubacteriales bacterium
CACATATTGGCTTGCAAAATCGGAAAGCTCCCCAACTGGGGAATATTTTTTAAAAATGACTACGCCATCAGAATCTGTGAAAATTTCCAAAGGGTCCCCGTTACAGATAACATGGACAGTGTAGGTTTTCTCAGGCTGGTTGCGGGTTTTGACCACAAACTGCTCCGAAAGGGGACGTTCCGCACTGTCCAAACTAAAATTTTCGAGGGAAACCTCGTGAGGCAGGCCACCGATACGCAGCAGGGTATCAATATCGCTTTTGAGGCGGACATTGACTTTGCGGTTTTCAAACACCTCAATGCGTTCCACAATCAAACCGATATCCATTTTATCGAGCTTATCTTTTGTGAGAATATGCTCGAACACATCCAGCACGGTTTTTTTGACGCGGTTGGCTTCAATGATGTCGTTACGCTTATCGCTGGCGGTTTCGATCTGGCTTTGATAGCCATAAATACGGTCTTTAATTTCCGTTTCGATTTCGGAGTACGTTTCCTCAATCAAATCCTCGTCCGCAGGATTTTTGGAGATTTCGCGGATTTTCCGTTTTGCAGTCGCTTTGAGTTCATCCTTGGCGGCTTGCAGTTGACGGGTCAGGACGGCAATCAAATTTTCATTTTCCCGAACCGAATCCGATTCCTGTGCAATTGATTTTTCCAATTCCTCTAAGATTTCGCTAGAATTTTCCTGTACCGTGCGGACATATTTCTTTAGGACTTTATCCAGAAAATCCACCCTCGTGTGATGCGAGGTACAGCCTTTGAGGCCGCGTTTGTGATAGGTGCCGCAGGTATAGGCGGGGGCTAGGTCGCTGCGGCTCATGGAGAACATGGGCGAACCACAGTCGCCGCAGAACAGGAACCCGGAATAGGCGGTATCATATTTTTTGACCCCACGGTAGTTAGTTTTAGAACGCTTCTGCAATTCCTGTTGGGCATAGGCAAACACTTGGTCATCCACAATCGCCGGGTGATGTTTCTGGAAAACAATGTGATGATCTTCCCCTAGCTTGACATTATCCCCATTAATTTTGTTGCGCTGATATTTATGTTGTCGCAATGTGCCAATATAGAAATCATTGGTCAGAATTCCCGAAACCGTAATAATGCTCCATTCCGGCTTACAGGTACGTTTGTAATCATCTCCACGGGCCTCAATGCGTTCGCGTTCTTTCATCCGGGGGGTGGGGATATGCTGGTCAGTAAGATGGTTGGCGATTTTCTTGTAACCCCATCCATCGTTATACCACTGGAAAATATTGCGAATGACCTCAGCTTCATCGAGGACAATCTCAAAGGTATTTTTCTTCTGGTTGGTGATGACGTAGCCATAGGGGACGGTGTTGATCCATTGCGCGTCCTCCTGTTTGCGACGGATGACCCCGCGTACCTTCTTGCTGGCATCGGTGATGGGCATTTCATTGATGAGGAAACGGAATTGAATGGCTGTCCAATCGTCGTTGGTGGGGTAGTCGATAGCATCCCCAATGGAAATAATCCGCACCCCAGCATCACGCAAATCCTCTAATTCCACCAGACCTTTACTATTTCGGCGTGCGAACCGGGAGAAATCCTTAACAATCAGGATTTTAATTTCGCCGTTCATCATCCGCTTGCGTAATTTTTGATAACCGTCGCGCTGCTCGAAGGTGTAGCCGGAACGGTCACGATCCTCATAAAAGGTAAGCGTACACTTGGGGAAGATCCGTTTGACGTAATTTTGAATCATATCCTTCTGGTTTTCGATACTGGTATTATCCCGGTCGAGTTCCTCGTCGACGGAGATTCGGCAGTAACCAGCGATTTCCATTTTCAACTTTTTATTATCATCCATGTTGAAAATTCCTCCGCAAATTTTATTAATAATATTGTAACACGTCAAAAATTAAAAATCAACACATACAAAAAGGAAAAATTCACAGGGTCAAATCATCCAAATAGGAACCACAAAACTTTCACTATTGATGGCGGAAAGAGTTGGCCTCATACAAAACAGAACGCCTTTCCCTCTGGGAACGGTTCCCTGATCTAAAATTTCAAAAGCACGAATCCGCTCATTCCCCGGATTGACGGAACGTTTAATTTCAATGGGATTGAGTACCCCATCGTTTTCGAGAAGGATGTCAATTTCGCGGGACTCTTTATCCCGATAGTACCAGATCAAACACTCTTTTGCTTGATTGTGATAGGTTTTCAGGAGTTCCGAAACGACATAATTTTCCAGAATTGCACCATTGATTGCACCACTTGCCAGAATTTCCGGGGAACTATATTTGGTAAGATAGGCAACAAGGCCAGTATCAAAAAAATACATCTTCGGTGTTTTCACGGTGCGTTTGAGAAGGTTATTGGAATAGGGGCGTAAATAAAAAATAACGTCTGATTTTTCCAGCACCTGAAGCCAACGTTTGGCAGTATCATCCGACACGCCGACATCTTGTGCAATGCTGTGGATATTCAGCATTTGGCCAACCCGGCACGCAGCAGCACGGATAAAATCCCGGAAAACAAGTTTATCGGTCAGGTCTACAAGTTCGCTGACATCCCGTTCAATATAAGTCTGTAAATAGCTGCTGTAAAAAACATCCCGGTCTGTATAACGTCCACTGAGCAGTCCGGGCATGGAACCCATCCAAATCCTGCGGTATATTTCCTTCATATCTGCGGGGGCATTGATTTTTGCTCTTTCCTTGAGAGCCGACAGATCAACCGTAAAAGGAGACATTTTTCCACTTCCATAGATTTCATGTTGGGATAACGACGGCATGTGCAATAAAGCTACCCGGCCTGCTAAGGATTCCTGTGCCAATTCCATCATGCGGAACGCTTGGGAACCGGTCAGCCAAAAACTTCCGGGAGGTGCGCCATTGTCAATTTCCATCTTGATATAGGAAAAAAGTTGTGGTGCATATTGAGCCTCGTCAATCATGATAGGGCGGTTGTGCAGCTGCAAAAAGAGGGCTGGGTCATTTCTGGCAATGGAACGTTCTTCTAGGTCATCCAGTGTGACATATTCCCGATTCGTTTCCATGAGCTTACGCAGAACCGTTGTTTTTCCCACCTGACGCGGGCCGGTAATCAAAACAGCGGCATATTCTTTTGACAGCGATAAAATTTTATCTTCCAAATCCCGTGTGATATAGTCCATATGGATCCTCCTTTGACTAAAATATGATTTAATCTTATTATAGTCAAATTACACTCAAATATCAAGAACACAAAAACTCGGTTTCCAAAAGGGAGCCGAGTTTAACTTTCTAAGCATAATTCGTTAATTTTCTTCTAAGGAGTTTATATCGGAAACCCGCTGCATATCCAATAATCCTTGTATATAAGTGTTTGCTAATTGTTTGCCTTGTTCGCTCAGGCTGTCCCAAAGAGCGAGGTGTGCTTTTTGTTCCGGTGTGAAAAATACCGATTCATCCTCATCCGAAAAGAATTGCGATAACGTGATGCCAAATCCGTCACAGATATGGCAAAGCGTTGCAATGGATGGGGATTTTGTTTTGTTGAGCATGGTGTTGAGAGTGGAATAGGAAATCCCACTCTCTTTTGCTAAACGATAATAGGTCCATGAACGCGCACTACAAAGCTCTTTAATTCGTTCCACAACAGCGAAATTCTGCATACAATCCCTCCGCTTCTTTGGACTATATCTAAATTTTACCTGTAAAAGCAGAGTTTTGTTAGATGTTATATTCCGTTCTATTTTTATAAATATTATATTGTAATTACATTATATAAAGAGTATAATTAGGGTTAGAATTACAGATATTGTCTGGAAAAAGTAATTTTATTAAAGATTGCCAGCCATTTCCGATCAGGAAATGGCTGGCATAGGGGTTTGGGGATTCCATCCCCAAGCTATCTTTGGCATTACGATTTGGCATCGTAATGCCAAAGATTAGGGAGAAATAATTTCTAAGAATTGTTATTGAAATATACAACTCAATCCCCTTCAAATTGAAGAAATTTAAACGGGGCTACTCCAAGGACATTGGCAATATCAAACAAAGTATCTAAAGACAGCCCCTTTATGATATTTGGTGCTTCCAGATGTCCGATAAAGGCTGGCGTTAAGCCGACTTGTTCCGCTAGTTCCTCCTGTGTCAATCCCGCAAGTTTACGGTAATAACTAATTTTCAACCCGATTTCCCGGTATTTCTCTGCATAAATCTTTTTCATCGACGATTCCTCCAAATATCTTTATGGTAACGAATCGCGACAATAATTGACATGAATTTAAAAATATATTATTATATTTTATAGATAGTAAAAATTCTAAAATCTGACACTTACCTTTTGTCGTGAGGTGACCCCCCATGAGTGAATTAAGCATACAGCTAGGAAAACGCATCAAACAACTTCGTGTCATGCGCGATATGACCCAGGAACAATTAGCAGAGGCTTCTAAGGTATCGATCAGTTTTTTGGGCAATGTGGAACGCGGCAGTAAGAATCCTACGGTACAAACTGTTTCCAAAATTGCAAATGCTTTGGATGTCACCCTCAGTGATCTATTTTCTCTTGATCTCACACCTCCAATAACACAGGAACCAACCACCCTCGAATTGCATCGGTTACTCTCTGAATATTTGGAAAAAATCCAAAAACTTTATAAAAAATATCTCGAAAAAACAAAATCTTTATAGAAAAATCTATCATATGGACATATCCTGTCATCCTCAAATGTTATAATAATAATCAAAGGGGGATGCTTATGGACAAGGCAAAAATACAACGTGTACTTGGGCTTTATACCAAACTCATGAACGGTGCGGTTGTCAATAAAGCGGAGGAAGCCATTCATTATGGAGTCAATCAACGCAGTATCCAACGCGATATCAAAGATATTAACAATTTTCTGGAGGTTGACGCTGCCAATTCCGGGGAATGGAATGTTGTGATCTATGACCGCGCTCAAAAAGGATACCGGTTGGAGCAAATTTATAACATCAAACTTTCTAACAGTGAAATTCTGGCACTCTGCAAAATTTTGCTCGATATCCGGGCTTTTCCCGAATCTAACATGAAGACG
>CATJNB010000079.1 GCA_949741605.1 uncultured Eubacteriales bacterium
TATCGATATATCCTCCCCATTTTTCAGAGTTGGTGTCCACAAAGAAGAATCCTCCAATCCCCTTCTCCCGCAACAGAATGGAAAATGCTGTTCCTCGGATACCCGCACCCCAGATAAAAAGTTGGTGAGTTTTCAAAAGGGGGGCATTTGCTGCATACCATTGGCAAAATCCGTCATAATCTTCTTGATCCATCGCTGTGGTTGGCCATGCAAAATTTTTTCGTGATTGATCCATACGACTAACACGCTCCTTTCAACAAATCCCGTAAAGCGTCCATTCTCTCCCCATAAACGCCAAGTTGTTCCAATACTTCGTATTCCTGTGCGGCGGCTTGAAAATCGTTTGCCTGGATCAAACTTTCCATTTGGTAGGTTTTGGCCGCAATATATTCCTCAGCCTCTCCGAACAGCGCCGCAGTATTGGCCCATAATGTTGCCAAGACTTGTGGCTGATACAATGCTTTTTTCTTGGTGAACAGTTCTTGGAACCGTGGAAAAATTTCCTTGCTTTCTCCTTCATTGATTTTCTGAAGTAAATCGGCATATTTAACTACAAATTTTTCTTCCTGTAAAACAGGCGGCAACACGACCGACTGAACGACACGTCGCAAAAGCAGCAGGCAAGGCGTGGGATCACCACTGACCCCGCGTTTGAGCAATTTTAACAGTAACGCAAACAGTGTTTCAAATTCTTCGTGTACGAAGGTATCTAATAGTGGCTTGTTGTTTGCCAAAACTAAAAATTCTTCCGTTGAAAGTTTGTCTTTCCACTTAGGAAACAAACATGTGAACAACTCGCGATATGGTTCAGCGGCCTCGCTGGGGATAGTTCCCTTTTTTCTGTGCTGCAAAACCATTCCATACAGTTTTCTCGCAAACAGTTCCCTGCCGTTGAGGTGTTCCAATTCGCCAGCACGCTCCTTTTCAAACAGCGTGTCGGTCAGATCATTGTTTAAAAGGTAGCGCAGTTTTTCCGCCTTTGCCTTTTCCGTCAGGCGATGTTTTTCGAGCAGGGTCACAGTGTCAACAAGAGCATTACCATAGATCACATATAAGAACCGTTTTTGTTCTTCCGTACACTTCCCACACTTATGTAAAATATTTTCAACAAACCGAAACAAAATCCTATCGGAATCGAGTCGGCCTTCTTTTAACATAGAACTCGAATTGGTGCCGGTCGTCATCCGGTAATGGTACAACACTTTTCCACATATACCGATCCTTTTGGCCCGTGGCAGAAGATTGAACGTGAACATGGTGTCCATGCCATAGCTGCCGTATTGTCTGCTATATTCGGGCAGATTTTCGATGTCCTGATTTAAAATCAACTCTGCCGCGATGAGCTTACCCCAGATAGTGCGGAAAAAACCATATACATATGGAAGCAACTGTGCGGTATTTTTTGTTTCCCAAACCAACTCATTTTGCTGTCGGACTCCGATTGATTGGTTCGCCGCGTCGCGATAATCGTTACCGCATGCGGTAATGTCTGTATGGTGTTGTTTTGCAAATGCGATTAGTTTCTCTAGGTAATGCGGGTCATACCAATCATCGGCATCAATCCTCGTGAAATAAGCGCAACTGCTTTTCCGTACCATGTCTTGCTGTGCCCGGAAATATTCCCATGTGCTTTGATTTACCTGCCCGTCGTACATCCAGACCCTTGCATCCTTTTCAGCGTACTTTTGCACAACATCTTTCGTTTCCGGTCGAACCAATACGCAAAAGACAAATTCCTGATAGGTTTGCTCCAGTACGCTCTGAATTGCCTGGTGCATCGAAGGCTCATTACGGTAAACCTGCATAAACACGCAAACTCGTTTGGTTTCCTTGTCCATCTTATAACCTCCTTTTTGAAAAATATTATTACGATTTGTGATAGGACACGAGTCTCTGCCGAGAAGCCGGCGGGGTTTACTCCCTTTTCGGAGAGAATGGAAGTAAATCTCCCAGCATCCAACTCGTGAGAAACATAGTATCTTAACGAAAAAAGAAGCCTCTCTGATAAATACTCATGCTAATACAATACGGTCTGGCAATTTCTTATTTTGACACCTATTTGATGTACCTACCAATCCATTCACGTTCAAAATCTAAGGTCTCCGGTGCTTGCAAAAATTCTTCTCTGTGCGTAGATAACTCACGGTACATTTTCTTTAATTGACTTTCACAGTTAGACAGTTGCAGACGATTTATTTTTTCTACCATAGAAATCATAAATGACCATTCAAAATAGCGGAAAGCTGCTGCACTATTTGGAAATTTTTCACTTAGCCATTCTGTACGGATATGATACGTTTTCAAATACTCGTCCAAGATTTCGGAAGTCAGTTGGTGATGGTTGGTTGTCCACGCAGAATTATTTCCTTCGTGGCGATAAAATGTATATTTGGGGAGACCATGATAGGCCACCTTATTTGCCTCTGCTAATAATTTATACATTAGTGCAATATCGTCATAAATACCATATTCTGGAAAACGAAATCTTTGTGCCAGTTCTTTCCGAAATAATTTAGTGGGAAAAGCAACATTATACCGTTTACGCCACATTAGTTCAATCAATGCTGCTTCCACAGTCATAATCATTTTTTCGTCAAATGCTTTGTCAGCCGCACCGCAAATCGCCACATCTGCATGATTCTCGATTGACAAATTATAAAGAAATTCCAGAAAATCTGGTTCAGCCCAATCATCATCATCAATGAAAGCTATGTAATTGCCTTTGGCAACATCCAATCCGGTATTACGTCCAGCACCAATGTTGCCGCGCTCACGATGAATTACTCGGATTCGTTTATCCCGTTTTGCATACTCCTCTGCAATCTGGCCACTTTTGTCTGTTGATCCATTGTCAACAATAATAAATTCAAAATCTTGAAATGTTTGATTCAAGATACTTTCAATCGCGCGATTTATGAAGTTTTCTCGATTGTAAGTCAACATGATAACCGAAATCATGATTCTCCCTCCCAAACCTTCCAAGGAGCCTGTCCACCAGTCCAAAGTTGTTCCAGCCTGCCGCGGTCTCTTTGGGTATCCATACACTGCCAGAAATCAGGATGTTTATACAGTCCTAATTTTCCTGCTTTCGCTAGATGTTGCATTGGTTTTGTTTCCAGAACACATTTAGGATCATCGGTTAAGTAATCAAAAATTTCCGGCTGCATTACCATAAATCCTCCATTAATCCAACCTCCATCCTCTTTGGCTTTTTCCCGAAAACCAGTTACCATCGTGCCTTCTTCATTCAAATCCAATACTCCAAAACGGCCACCGGGTTGAATGGCTGTTAATGTTACCACTGTGCCCAATGAGTTATGGCAGTCCAGCAGAGCATTTAGATTTACATTGCTCACACCA
>CATJNB010000080.1 GCA_949741605.1 uncultured Eubacteriales bacterium
GTAGAGGAACGCCGTAAGGCGGGGAAAGTTTTCGTCAACCTTTGGGGAAAGGTTGTGGGGGTGCAGGGGGCAAAGCCCCATGCAAGGGCAATGACCAAAACCCTAAAAAGTAAAACGAAAAAAATAAAAAGATCGCAGATGAAAAAAATCCGTGCTACGCTCGTGCGGCAGCACGGCGGGATGGTCTGCTGACGGAGAAAAAAAGAAGCAATCAGGAAACAAACCCATTTCCTGATTGCTTTCGTTTTCTTTCGGACGACACGCCAACATGGAGAGCAAAGTGCCCTCACTCACCGTTCAGGCACTCTGGGGAACCCCTTGCTAGGGTTCCCCACGCCAAAACATTCCCCCGGAATATTTTGGCTCCCTTCCTGAGCTTTGGGAAGGCTAGAGAGTTTCGCCCGTTGCGACGGTCGAGTCAGGGCGTTGCCCCGACACCCCACAACCTTTCCCCAAAGGTTGACGAAAACTTTCCCCGCCTTACGGCGTTCCTCTACGGTCACTCACAGGAAAATTCCCCACAACATTCTACACTGCGTCCATTGACATTTTCACCATACAGATAAAACGTCTGCTCATCCTCACAGCCATAAATCCGCAACTCATCGCCCCATTTACTCTCACTGATATAATTCATGGAAAGCGACCGCAATGTTTTTGGCGGCGGCAACTGCAATTCAGGGTCAGGATTATACTGGGAAAAACTCGGCAGGGCATCGAGTAAAAACCGGGCGTAATGGATATTACTGACATGGCCATTAAAGTCGAGGTCAGAATAATAGATGCGGCGTGTGGCAAGCAAGGGAAGATCCTTGGGCATTTTGATCCGTCCCAGACGGCCCTTCCATTTGCCGCGGTGGGAATCAATGTCAATCTCAAGGTGGTCCATGGTAGAAGGCGGCAGGATGGCGCGGGAACTCATCTGGACTAAAATCCAGCTTTCGATGACTTCCACAAGCAGCTCGTCCCCGGCAAACATCTGGAATTCACGGAAATATTGCGCGCCCTGTGCGCCTCTGGGACACACCGACAAGGTAACATCCTGCCCCTCTAACGGGACTTTATGGAAATCAATCTTGACGCGGGCAAGCAAAAAGGCAATATCCTGCTGCATGAGAGCCGCATGGTCAAGGCCAAACTGTTTGAGCTGCTGTTCGGAACTTTCCTGGCACATAGCCAACAGGGTGGATACTTTTAATTGACGGCGGGTATCGACATCATAGCTTTTGATGTGGACCGGCCGGGTATAATCTCGCATGATGCGCATGATAAACGGATGCTCCTTACTCTATGATATCGACGCCCATGTAACTACGAAGGGCTTCGGGGATTTCGACGGAACCGTCAGCACGCTGGTAATTCTCTAAAACCGCCGCAACGGTACGTCCGATGGCAACACCGGAACCATTGAGGGTGTGCAGGAACTGGGCTTTTTCCTGTACGTTTTCTTTGTAGCGGATGGCGGCGCGGCGTGCCTGGAAGTCCTCAAAGTTGGAACAGGAAGAAATTTCCACGTAACGCCCATACGATGGCATCCACACCTCAATATCGTAGGTTTTCGCGGAAGAAAACCCTAAGTCGCCGCTGCACAGGCAGACAACCCGGTACGGCAGCCCCAGTTTCTGCAACACACGTTCCGCATCGTTGGTCAGGGATTCCAGCTCCTCATAGGAATGGTCCGGGTGTGCAAACTTCACAAGCTCCACTTTATTAAACTGGTGCTGGCGAATCAGGCCCCGTGTATCACGCCCGGCTGACCCTGCCTCTGCACGGAAACACGCCGAATACGCGCAGTATTTCACCGGCAGCTGACTGCCCTCTAAAATATCGCCGCGGTAAATATTCGTGACCGGCACTTCCGCAGTCGGGATCAGGAAGTAATCCTCATTGGAAACCTTCGTCGCAAGCCGGAACGCATCTTCCTCAAATTTCGGCAACTGGCCAGTACCCGTCATGGAAGCGCGGTTTACCATAAAAGGCGGCAGGATTTCCGTATAACCGTTCTGGGTATGGGTATCGAGGAAAAAGTTGATGACCGCACGCTCCAAACGTGCCCCAAGCCCTTTGTAAAAATGGAAGCGTGCACCAGTTACTTTGGCAGCAGTTTCGGGGTCTAAAATACCGAGGTCTTTGCCGATATCCCAGTGCGGCTTGACTTCAAAATCAAATTTCGGCGGCTCCTTCCAGCGGCGTACTTCGGTATTCTGGCTGTCATCACTGCCAACCGGCACGCTTTCATTGGGGATGTTCGGCAGGGACAACAGGATCTTTTTCTGCTGCTCCTCCAGCCCGGCCAACTGCGTGTCACATCCCTTGATCTCGTCCGACAGCTCCTTCATGCGCGCCATGATCCCCGAAACATCTTCCCCCTGCTTTTTCAGCACCGGGATCTGCCGGGTCTGCGCGTTCTGCTCGGCCTTCATCGCCTCCACCTTGCCCATGATTTTACGTCTTTGCCCATCAATTTCCAAAACTTCGTCCACCATGGCGTCGGCATCCATATTCCGGCTTTTCATGGCTTCTTTGACACGCTCCGGATTGCTGCGGATCACTTTAATATCTAACATTTTTTTCGTTCCTTTCTTTATTGGTCTAAATGGAGCAGCCGGATCAGCTCAGCCAAATCCTCCTGCCCATAAAACTCGATCTGTAAACTGCCCTTTTTCTCGCTCCCGCTGACTTGCACCTTGCGTCCCAAATGCTCGTGCAGCGCAAGCTCCACCTCCTGAAAATACGGGATGCGTACCTTTTGGGCAACCTGCCGCACCCCATTTTTCTGTTCCTGATTGATTTTCTTAACCAGCCGTTCCAGCTCGCGCACAGAAATTTCCTGTTCTGCCGCCAGACGTCCAAATTCAACCATCATTTCCTCATCCGGCAGCCCCAGCAGGCACCGGGCATGTCCGGCGCTGATTTTCCCTTGCGAGAGCAGGTCGCGCACTGGCTGCGGCAGGTTCAGCAGGCGCAGGGCATTGGTGACACTCGGGCGCGATTTCCCTACGGTTTTGGATACCTCGTCCTGCGTCATGCCGTACGTTTCAATGAGGGTCTGGTAGCCGGACGCTTCTTCGAGGGGCGTTAAATCCTCGCGCTGTAAATTTTCGATCAGGGCAAGCTCCATGACCTGCATGTCGCTCAGCTCCCGTACCACCACCGGGACCTCCATCACCCCTGCCATGCGCGCGGCGCGCCACCTGCGTTCGCCCGCCACAATCTGATAGCCTCCCCCCACCACCGGGCGTACCAGCAGCGGCTGCAAGACCCCATGCTGGGCAATGGAATCGGCAAGCTCATGCATGGCCTCGTCGTCAAATTCCTTACGCGGCTGTGAACGGTTCGGCTCAATCTCGCTGATCTTGAGTACTACCACCGAATTGGGGTCCTCCATATCGTTTTCCGCGAAAATCACATCAAAGCCTTTTCCTAACCCGCCTTTTTTAGCTGCCATCTCCGTTTCCCTCCGTTTCTTTTCCGCCTCATGTGTGTGCCATAATTTCGTCTGCCAGACCGTCATAGGCCGCCGTACCCTTGGAATACGGGTCATAATACTGGATTGGTTTTCCAAAGCTGGGCGCCTCCGACAGCCGCACCGTGCGCGGGACTACGCTCGCAAATACCTTTTTGGGGAAATATTTCTTCACTTCTTCCACCACCTGCTGCGTTAAATTCAACCGCCCGTCGTACATGGTGAGCAGCACGCCCTCAATATCGAGCTGCGCGTTATACTGGCGTTTGACGCGCCGTACTGTGTTCATCAATTGGGATAACCCTTCGAGCGCATAATATTCGCACTGGATCGGCACTAAAATCGTATCCGCCACACAAAGCGCGTTTGTGGTGATGATCCCCAGCGACGGTGGGCAGTCGATCAAAATATAATCATACTGTTCCCGCAGCGGCACCAAGGCATGCTTCAAAATGGCTTCGCGGCGTTCCATATCAATCAGCTCGATCTCTGCGCCGGCAAGGTCCATGCTCGACGGTACGACGTCCAGATTTTCAAATTCCGTCTGGATGATCACATCCTGCACATTCTGGCTCCCAATCAGCACATCATACACCGACATCTTCAGTTCACGCCGGTCAATCCCCAGCCCGCTGGAACTGTTCCCTTGTGGGTCCACGTCCACAAGCAGCGTTTTTTTGCCTTTTTTGCCAAGGCCCGCCGCGAGGTTAATCGAAGTCGTCGTCTTGCCAACGCCGCCTTTTTGATTGGTGATCGCAATTATTTTTCCCATAATTTCCCCTTTCTTTCCTTGTTTTTTCCTTCTCCTGTTATTATAGCATTCTTTTTTGCGAATGGAAAGCCTGTTTTACGCTTTTCTGGGAAGAATGTTTCACGTGAAACATCTTAGCGTAACAAAGGCATAAAAAAAGGGCAGACATCACTTGTCTGCCACGTTTTGCGGAAATGGTTACGCCTGCCTGGACTTCGGAATCCGGACAACACACTCAATATAATCGTCGGTTTCATTTTTGTGGGAAACAGCCTGTATCCCGGATTTTTTCATCAAGTCGATGGCGTGGTTGATCGTATTCATAAAGATACGGACATCTTTCACAATAAAGGTATGGCTGGCTCTGGATTTAGGAAGCTCGGCTTCCGGCACCGGCGTCAGAAGGGTATCAATGAGCTGGTCGGTCTGGTGGACATTCAGGTTTTTATGGATGATTTCATTGAGTACCAGATCGCGCTTCTGGTCGTCGGAGATACGGAGCAATGCACGTGCATGGCGTTCGGTTAAATTGGCGTTAGTGATTTTTTTCCGCTGTTCCGGGGGGATGCGCAGCAGACGGATTTTATTGGCTAAGGTGGACTGGCTTTTCCCCAGACGTGCCGCGGCTTCCTCTTGGGTCACGCCCCATTCCGCGATCAGGCGCTGTAAGCCTTCGGCTTCCTCAAAGATTTGAAGGTCCTGACGCTGCAAATTTTCCAGCATGGCATAGATGGCGGATTGTTTTTCGTCGCAGTCATTGATGATGCACGAAACTGTTTTCAACCCGGCAATGCGGCAGGCACGCAGGCGGCGTTCCCCGGCGATCAGTTCATAGCCAAACCCTTTGCGGCGTACTAAAATCGGTTGGAGCAGGCCGTTGGTACGGATGCTTTCGGAGAGGCTGTCCAGCTCGGCCTGGGAAAAAATCCGCCGGGGCTGGGACGGGTTGGGGACAATTTTATCCAGCGCGATCTCTACCACCTTGCGCCGTTCCGGGGTAATGGGACTAAGTAACATCGTTTTTACCTCCTTATTCCTTCTCTTTTTGGATGATCTTCTTTCGATTTTACCGGTTCCTGTAAACTTTCTACGTTCTTAATTTACCATATATTTCCTGAAAAGTTTGTCATATTTCCAAAACCACCCATTTCCCCGCAAAAGAAAAAGGCGCCCAAACTAGTTTTGGGTGCCTTTGCATACCTTTCTCTATGACAGGGGCTTTGCTTTGATCTTCGCCGCGCTTCTCGGATATTCTGCCGGGATCCCTGTGACGCGCTGGAAAATGATCAAAGTGCGTTTGCTGCCGTCCATCAGGGACAATTCCTTGGCATTTTGCAGCTCGCACCCCAGCTCTTTGACTGCCTTTTGTGCCTGTGCGATTTCGTCCTGTGCCGCCGGGCCTTTCATGGCTACAAAATACCCCTTCTTCTTCACAAACGGCATACAGTATTCGCAAAGCACAGGCAAAGGCGCAACCGCACGGGCTGTCACAAGGTCGAACTTCATCCGCATCTTTTTGTCATGCCCGGCGTCCTCCGCCCTTGCGTGTACGAGGTCCGCGCGGATCCGGATTTTTTCACAGACTTCTTTTAAAAATGTCAGGCGTTTTTGCTGGCTGTCCATGAGGGTCAGCTCGATGCCCTGTTTGGCGATTTTCAGCGGCACCCCCGGGAACCCTGCCCCTGTGCCGACATCCAGTACCGCTGCCCGGTCCGGCACGTCGAGGACGCTTAAAATGGTCAGGCTGTCGGCAAAATGCTTGATGACAATATCGCGCGGCTCCGTGATGGCGGTAAGGTTCATTTTTTCGTTCCACGACACCAGCAGCTTCATATATTTTTGAAAAGCGTCGGTCTGCGCCGGGAACAGCTCTACCCCCAAAGCATTCGCCGCGCTGCGTACAAATCCTTCAATGTTTTCCATTGGTTTCCTCCCCTTTTTGTATCCCACATTCCTGTATTTTCAGGAGTGTCCTTTTTTTCTTCCTGCGGGTTTCCAAGCGTTTCATGACCACAAAATTTAATTCCCCACCAAGAATCAGGATCATCCCGGTGATGTAAAGCCACAGCATCAGCACGATGATCGCCCCAAGGGAACCATACAAAAACGAATAATTCCCCATGTTTGTGACATACAAAGAAAAAATAAAGGAAACCCCCATCCATGCCACGGTACTAAACAACGCGCCCGGCAAAGCCTGCCGGAACTTTACTTTATGGTTCGGGGCAAACACATACAAAAGCAGGATCGAACACCAGATGGGGAAAATCATGACCACAAACCGCAGCAGCTGGATCACTGTTTCAAAATGCGCCACCTGCGGGAACACCTTAATGATCGCCTGGATAATATACCCGCCCGCGAGCATCAGAAGCAGGCTGAACAGGATAATGACCAGAAAGATCACGGCAAAGAAAAACGACATGATAAACTGCTTGATCGGATGCCGGCCTTTTTCCACGTCATAGGCAGTATCCAGCGAGCGCATGACAGAACGCATCGCGGACGATGCAAAGTAAATGCTCAGGAGCAGCCCGGTATACATGAGCGTGGGGCTTTTGATCGCCTTAATATAATTGTAGTAAGTCCGCACCAGACCCATAACATCCTTTGGGATCATGCGGGTCAGGGACGACAATTGTGAGGTATCAAAATTCAGGATACTAATAAGTGAGCTTCCAAAGATAATCAGCGGCATAAACGAAAACAGAAAATAATACGCCAGTTCTGCCGCCATGCCAAAAATATTGTGGTGGAAACAACGGACAGCCACATCCATCACCGTACCAAAAAAGTGGTTCTCCTTGGCCTTCCCGATTAGCTTCCCTTTCATCCGACCCCCTCCTCTCTTCCAAATTTGTCCTGACTTATTGTGTGCAGCTTCCAAACGATTATGTTTGCGGCGCACCCTTGGACAGCCAAATTAACAGCACCGACACATCCGCCGGGCTGACCCCCGAAATCCGCGACGCCTGCCCGATATTTTGCGGGCAGACCTGTTTGAGCTTTTCTGCCGCCTCAATCCGCAGGCCCGTAATTTTGGAATAGTCCAGACCGCGCGGCAACACCCGCTGTTCCAAACGCCGCATTTCCTGAATCTCCGCCTCCTGCCGCTGGATATACCCTTGGTATTTAATAAAAATTTCCACGCTTTCCAGCACAGCTTTTGGATAATCCGGCCGGCTTTCGTCAAACGGCGCTAAGGCTTCATAGTCTAGCTGCGGACGCTTGAGCAAATCCCACAGGCGTACCCCGGTGGTAATCGGCGATGTTCCACGTGAAACCAAACACGCATTGACCGCCTCACTCGGCGGGATCACCACCTTTTTCACGCGTTCCTTTTCCGCCCGCTTCTGCTCCTCCTTTTGGCAGAACCGCTCCCAGCGTTCGTCGCCAATTAACCCAATCTCACGTCCCAGCGGGGTCAGGCGTTCATCGGCGTTATCCTGCCGCAGCACCAGCCGGTACTCCGAACGCGACGTCATCATCCGGTACGGGTCTGTGACGCCTTTGGTGATTAAATCATCAATTAAAGTACCGATGTAGGATGAGGCGCGGTCGAGAAGGAACGGCGGTTTGCCCTGTATGCTGCGCGCCGCATTCACCCCGGCCACCAGGCCCTGCGCTGCGGCCTCCTCATACCCCGAACTCCCGTTGAACTGCCCGGCCCCATAAAGCCCCGGCAATTCCTGAAATTCCAGCGTGGCGTCCAGCTGCAAAGGGTCCACACAGTCGTACTCAATCGCATACGCCGGGCGCATGACCTGCATCTGTTCCATACCCTTCACCGAATGGTAAAACGCTAGCTGCACATCCTCCGGCAAGGACGACGACATCCCCTGCAAATACATTTCCTCGGTATCCAGGCCGCATGGTTCAATGAAAATCTGATGCCGCTCCTTTTCCGAAAACCGCACGATTTTGTCTTCAATGCTGGGGCAGTACCGCGGCCCGACCCCTTCAATCTGCCCGCTATACATGGGCGAGCGGTGGATGTTTTCCTGAATGATGCGTTTGGTTTCGTCGTTGGTCCATGCCACAAAACAGGAGCTTTTATTTTTGCCTGCGTCCTCGGTATCGTACGAAAACGGGATCACAGGGTCATCGCCAAGCTGTTCCTCGAGTTCGCTGAAGTCGATGCTCGACCGCAGCACCCGCGCCGGGGTACCGGTTTTAAAACGGCGCAGGCGAAGCCCCAGCTTTCGAAGCGGTTCCCCCAGAAACAGGGACGCAAACATACCGTCCGGCCCGCTGTCGTAGCTGACATCCCCCACATAGATACGCCCCCCTAAAAAGGTCCCCGTGGCAAGGATGACCGCCTGTGCGGTATATACAGCCTCAAGGCGGGTTTCCAGTTCCCAGAGGCCGTCTTCGCGGCGGCGCAGGTCCACAATTTCTGCCTGCTTGAGTTCCAAATTCTCCTGTAACTCCAATTTATGTTTCATGATTTTACTGTATTCCCGGCGGTCAATCTGTGCGCGCAGCGAATGGACTGCCGGGCCTTTGCCGAGGTTGAGCATCCGGCTTTGCAAAAAGCTCTCGTCAGCTGTATGCCCCATCTCCCCGCCCAGCGCGTCGATCTCCCGCACCAAATGCCCCTTAGCGGTGCCGCCAATGGAGGGGTTGCAGGGACAGTTCCCCACAGCATCCAGATTGATGGTAAAGACCACAGTCCGGCACCCCAGACGCGCACCCGCCAGACCAGCTTCAATCCCGGCATGTCCGGCCCCGATGACCGCAATTTCATAATTTCCTGCTTGATACTTCATTCGCATTACCCTCTCTTAGCCCTGCCAGTTACTTTGTTTGTTATTATACTATAA
>CATJNB010000081.1 GCA_949741605.1 uncultured Eubacteriales bacterium
TACATAAAATTAACTATGAGGTGATAAATCATGCAAGAACATAGTGTGATCATAATTGGACATCGCCAGTGCCCGGATTTAGACCATAATTTTTTAGCATACCTTCTGGAAGTGCTGGTTCGTTTTGGCTACTCACAGTTTCTGTGCGGCGGCATGGGGGAATTTGACTATCTGTGTGCCAAATTCATACACCGTCTCAAACCTTCCTATCCCCAGATCAAGAGTTATTTTGTCCCGCATAAACCATCGGCATATGTCCGGGATATCTCCCTGTTTACCCACACCATCACCCCCTTGGAGCTGGACGCCTACTCCGGCAGCCAGAGGATCATAGAACGCAACCGTTTTATGGTAGATTTGGCAGACCTTGCCTTGTGCTATGTGATCCGCGAGCAGGGAGGCGCGGCAAGGACCATGCGCTATGCTAAGGAGGAGAAGAAAAAGATTGTCAATATCGGCACTTATACCATCGAATAGAAAGAAAAAACCCGGATACCAAAAGGTATCCGGGTTTTGTTTGGTGGGAGAGGGTGGATTCGGACCACCGAAGCTGAAAAGCAACAGATTTACAGTCTGCCCCCTTTGGCCACTCGGGAACTCTCCCATAAAAGGGTGTAACGAGAATAGATGGAGCTGGTAGACGGACTTGAACCCCCGACCTGCTGATTACAAATCAGCTGCTCTACCAACTGAGCTACACCAGCGCAATGCCCGTTACACGAAACAAACCGCATCTGGCGACTTGTCTATCATATCACAAACTGCCGGACTTGTCAAGCAGTTTTGTGAAACTGGTCGAGATGACAGGGTTCGAACCTGCGGCATCTTGGTCCCAAACCAAGCACTCTACCAAACTGAGCTACATCTCGAAACAGGATTTAGCGGGGATTCCTAGATGATTATAGCGGAAAAAGACGGGAAAGTCAATCCCCTTTTGCAAAAAAAGTGAAAATAACTTGAAAGCAGGCACGCATAGTGATACACTATAAAGGTATCCGGGAAAGAAGGCGAACGATTGTGGGAAAGGCAAAAAAAGGGCTGCAAAAAGTTTTTAACCGGGAAACCGTCTTATATGTCATCTTCGGCGTGCTGACCACGGGGATCAATATTGGGCTGTGCGGCCTGATGACGCAGGTCCTGCACTGGGATGTGATCCTGAGCAATGTGCTGGGCTGGATTGTGTCGGTACTGTTTGCGTTTGTGACGAATAAGATTTTGGTATTCCGCAGCCACCAGACGCATATCAAAGTGATCCTCAAGGAAACACTTGCTTTTTTTGCGGCGCGGATTGTGTCGCTCGGGATTGACACTCTGGGGATGTGGCTGTGGGTCGATGTGTGCCATGGGAATTTCTGGATTGCCAAAATCGTGATGAACGGGATTGTGATTGTCCTGAATTACATATTCAGCAAGTGCTTTATTTTTAAAAGGAAAGGCTAAGGGAAGGAACATGAAAAAGATACATATTTATGGGGCGGTGCTGGCTCTGCTGGCTGCCGGGGCCGTTTGCCTTGCAGGATGTGACGCCGGGCAGCCGCCCAGCTCCAGCGCTGTACAGGAGCCGCAGCCGGGACAGTCGCAGACCTATTTATACCGGCTGCAAATCCAAAATACCGGCGAGGACACCAATACAGAAACCTACCTGCAAATTGCCGAACGCAGTCAGAAAGCGTTCCGGGTGCTCGAGGAAACAGCGGGCCTGATGCTCATGGATGCTTACAATTATCAGGACATCGACGGCCAGGGCACCCCGCTTTATACCCAGAATTCCATGAAGTACCCACAGGAGATTTCCCCAAACGGCCAGAGTATCCGCGTGAATGTTAATTACCTGCGGGAACATCCTGTCGAAACCGCGGACGGGAAGGATTTATTGAGCCAGATTTCCGATTCCGACACAGAGCTGTCTGTGCTGGTGCCGGAGAAGTACCGCAGTATGGAACCGGACATCCAGAAAGCGTACCGGGAAAACTTTTATTTTGAGAAGGTCACAGCGGAAAACGACTATAACGAAATGGCTGCGCGCCCGGAACGGTCCGCCCTGACAATGGACGATCTGCATGTGAACATCATTTATGTCAAAGACGGCCAGAAGTATGAGACCTACCGTCCCGATTCCTGTGCCGTAGCGGATGGCGGCTGGGTCACAGACCCGGTGGTGCAGGTGTATACCTCGAATATCCATTGCAATTATGCACACAGCTTTTTGTCACAATGGAGCTATTTGCGCTCCCCGCAGAGTACCCCGGAGCAGGCGTATGAGGAAATCCTGCCGTATCTGGTCCAGACCGGTACGGAACAAAGCATCCAACAAGTCAAACTTGTCAATGATAAACAATAAGGAAATTTGGAGGAACAATTTGATGTTAGCTAGTGAAAAGACCATGGAAAAAATCGTTGCGCTTTGCAAAAACCGGGGCTATGTGTATTCCGGTTCCGAGATTTATGGCGGCCTTGCCAATGCCTGGGATTACGGCCCGCTTGGCGTGGAGTTTAAAAATAACGTAAAAAAAGCATGGCTCAAGAAGTTTGTGCAGGAGTCGCCGTATAATGTGGGGCTGGATTCCGCGATCCTCATGAACCCGCAGGTTTGGGTGGCGTCGGGGCACGTGGGCGGCTTTTCCGACCCGCTCATGGACTGCCGTGACTGTAAGACCCGTCATCGCGCCGACAAGCTCATTGAGGATGTGGGCGGCGATGCCAACGGCATGACCTTTGACCAAATGGCAGAATATATCCAACAAAATAACGTCGTATGCCCGGAATGTGGTTCGGCAAACTTTACAGATATCCGTCAGTTTAATCTGATGTTCAAGACGTTCCAAGGGGTCACCGAGGACGCCAAAAATGAACTGTACCTGCGCCCTGAAACCGCACAGGGTATTTTCGTGAATTTTTCCAACATCCAGCGTACTACCCGCCGGAAAATCCCGTTTGGCGTAGCGCAGGTGGGCAAGTCGTTCCGCAACGAGATTACCCCCGGGAACTTTACGTTCCGTATCCGCGAATTTGAGCAGATGGAACTCGAATTTTTCTGTAAGCCCGGCACCGACCTGGACTGGTTCTATTACTGGAAGGATTTCTGCAAACAGTTCCTGTTGGACCTCGGCCTCACAGAAGAAAATATGCGCCTGCGTGACCACAGTGCCGAAGAACTCTCCTTCTACTCCAAAGCCACCACAGACATTGAATTTTTATTCCCGTTTGGCTGGGGCGAGCTGTGGGGCATCGCGGACCGTACCGACTATGACCTCAAGCAGCATCAAACCCATTCCGGCAAGAGCCTTGACTATTTTGACCCCGAAACCAATGAGCGTTACATCCCGTATGTGGTGGAACCATCCCTTGGCGCCGACCGCGTAGCCTTGGCGTTTTTGTGCGACGCGTATGATGAGGAAGTGCTGGACGAAAAGGATACCCGGATTGTCCTGCGCCTGCATCCTGCCCTGGCCCCGTACAAAGCCGCGATCCTGCCGCTGTCGAAAAAGCTCAATGAATCGGCGCGCAAGATTTATTCCCAGCTGGCCTGTGACTTCATGGTTGATTTTGACGATGCGGGTTCCATTGGCAAACGCTACCGCCGTCAGGACGAAATCGGTACGCCGTTCTGCATTACCTACGACTTTGAGAGTGAAGAAGACCAATGTGTGACAGTGCGCGACCGTGACACCATGCAGCAGGAGCGGATCGCCATTTCCGAGTTGAACGCCTATATTGCCCGGAAAATCAAATTCTAATTTAAAACAGCAAAAATCCGCCCACCCAATCAGGCAGGCGGATTTTTTATTTTTCTTGTGGTAAGGGCAAAAAAAATCAACTACCCTATTGGGTAGCTGATTGGAATGTTGGCATCGTCCTATTTTCCCGGGCCGTCTCCAGCCAAGTATTTTCGGCGCTGATGAGCTTAACTTCTGTGTTCGGGATGGGAACAGGTGGACCCTCATCGCAAACAATACCAACTATTTTCTTGTGGTCGTTTTGGGCTTTCCCCTGACGACTTTTATATCATATCACACCTTGCGACAAAATGCAAGCCTTTTTTTAAAAAAATTTTTTCGCTCCCTTGACTTCTCCGAATCTTTCTGTAAAAATAAGGATAAGAAACTTTTTGGAAAGGAATGATAGCTGTGTCGCAACTCGCCAAAACCGGACAGGCTGCGCCCAGAATCAGCATTTGTATGCCGGTGTATAATGTCGCGCCGTATTTGGAGCGGTGCCTGAAGTCTGTGCTGGGGCAAACCTTCCAGGATTTTGTTCTGATCGCGGTCAACGACGGCTCAACCGACCATTCCCTGCAAATCCTGCAAAAGTTTGCGCGCCTGTCCCCAAAGATCCAAATTGTCAATCAGGAAAATCAGGGGATGTCCGCCGCGCGCAACCATGCGCTTTCCCTCTCGGAGTCCGAATATGTCTGTTTTCTGGACAGCGACGACTTTTTGCACCCGGACTATCTCTTGCGCCTGTACCAGACTGCCCGCCGCTATCAGGCGGATATTGCGTGCTGTTATTTTACCTACCATTTTCAAAAATCGGGCTTTCGCTTCCCGCACCCGTTCCGCAAGCAGGGCGTATTTGATTCGGTTTCTGCCATGCGCCTGCTCTTTCACGACCTGCATCTGCAAAGCTACGCGTGGAATAAGCTGTATAAACGCCGCCTGTTTTCCGAACATCACATCTCGTTTCCGTCCATTGCGTTTGAGGACATCGCCACCGCGCACCAGCTGTTTTTCTTTTCCAACCGGGTGGCCATTACCAAGGAGTGCCTTTACTATTATGTGCAGCGCGATTCGAGTACCTTGGGGAATATGAAAATCCGCACCATCAATGATTTTATCCGGGCGACCGCTTCGGTACGGGTATCGCTGTCGCAGCTGGGGGTGTATCCGCTGTTTTATCGGGACTATGCTGCGCTGTGCCGCAAAACGAATCTTTTCTGTAAGCTGTACCGTTTCAAAGTGGCTCAAAAGAACCACTCCTATGCCCGCCTGTTTACAGACCTGCGCACCTGTTCGCACGCCCTGCGGCTGTACGCGAACCCTTCCTTTGACCCGTCCCCGTATTTTCCCGCGCCCGGGGAACTGCCCGCCATCCCGGATACCCTGCCGGAGCTGGATGTGCCAAATCAAAAAAGGAGCTTTTTGCCATGAATTTTGAATTTCTCAAAACCGCCGCCGCCTCCCCAAAACTGCTGCCCGCAGATGTGCCGCACAATCAGGAAGAAATCGTGAAGATGGTCTGGGAAGTCCACCACCACCATGCAGATGTGCTGGTATTCCCGGAGCTGGCTTTGTCAGGCTCCACGTGCGGCGACCTGTTTCACCATACCACCCTGCTCACCGCGTGCTATAATGCCCTGCAATCCATCTTGCGCCAAACCGCCAATTCCCAAGTGTTCTGCGTGCTGGGGCTTCCGCTGGCCGTCCATGGGCGTGTCTATTCGGCCTGCGCGGCCTTTCAGCGCGGACGTTTGCTGGCGGTTGTCCCGAAATATCCGCTGACACCGTCCGAGCTGCGCTTTTTTGCCGAGCCGTGCCCGGAACCTTCTACGGTTTCCCTGTTCGGGCAGGACGTCCCTTTTGGGTCGTTCTCCTTTGCAGACCCCAATTTCCCCGGGGTTTCCCTGAGCATTGTGTTCCCCGCTCCGGCCCGGTGTGCAAGTTTGCTGGCGCTTTGTCCCGGCTCTGGCCCTGAGCTGGTCGGGCAGGCACGTTACCGGCGCATGGTGCTTTCCGCGTTGTCGGCACAGTCCTGCTGCGGGGTGGTGTATGCGGGGGCGTCGCCGTTGGAATCGTCTGCGGATGCGGTCTGCTCCGGGCATTGCCTGATTGCCGAGCATGGAAACCTGCTTGCAGAAAGCCCGCTGTTTTCTACGGGCATCCTCTATGCGGACATCGACACCGACCTGCTCCTTGCCGACCGCCGTACCCAGTACTACGCCGATCCTTTGACGTGCATCCCGGTTACGTTCCAGCCGTGTGATGCCCCTTTGGACCGCGTGATCCCGCAAAACCCCTTTTTACCTGCCTGTGGCCTTGCGGAACGTTGTGAGGAAATCCTTGCGATCCAATCCCATGCCCTGAAAAAACGCCTGTCGCACCTGCTGCCGCATGGGGGCGGGCATGCTGTTTTAGGCGTATCGGGAGGGCTGGATTCCACGCTTGCCCTGTGTGTCACCGCCAAAGCCTTCCAGCTTTTGGGGCTTGACCCCGCACAGATTACCGCCGTTTCCATGCCCTGCTTTGGCACCACCCCGCGCACCAAAACCAACGCCCAACGGCTTGCGGAACAGTTTGGGGTGACGTTCCGGGAAATCCCGGTCACGCAGTCGGTGGAACAGCACTTTGCGGATATCGGCCATGACCCCGATGTCCACGACGTCACCTATGAAAACGCGCAGGCACGGGAACGCACCCAAGTGCTCATGGATCTTGCCAATGCACAAAACGGGATCGTGGTCGGCACCGGGGATTTATCGGAACTCGCGCTGGGATGGGCGACCTTTAACGGCGACCATATGTCGATGTACGGGATCAATGCCGGCGTCCCGAAAACGCTCGTGCGGGTACTGGTGCAGCACCTGGCCGAAACGGCGCCCGAGGAGCTGTCGGCTGTGCTGTATGATATTTTGGATACTCCGGTCAGCCCGGAACTGCTCCCGCCCGAAAACGGCGAGATTGCCCAGAAAACAGAAGAACTGGTAGGTCCCTACCAGCTCCATGATTTTTTCCTGTTTTATACCCTGCGGTATGGGTTTTCCCCGCAGAAAATTTTATTCCTTGCCAAAACGGCTTTTGCCGGCGTCTATCCGGAGGACACCATTTCCCATTGGCTGCACGTATTTTTCCGGCGGTTCCTTTCCCAGCAGTTTAAACGCTCCTGCCTGCCGGACGGCCCCCAGATTGGGACGGTCGGGCTTTCGCCCCGCGGCGCGTGGAAGATGCCAAGCGATGTGGGGATTACACTATGGTCTGATTTCTGACCTCCCCGACATATGCCTGCACATGCCCGCGTACCACCGAAAACGGCGCCGGGCCGCTTTTCAAAATCGCCTCATGAAAGCCGGAATTGGTAAATTGGTTCCCCAGTTCCTGCTGGGCATACTCCCGCAGGTCTAAGAATTCCGCAACCCCCACCCCATAGCTGAGCAGGCTGCCCGGCGACATGGTCTGCACCTGCTCATAATAGTCCTGTGCAACACTGCCATTCAGGCCCATGCGCTGCAAATATTTCTGCAAATCCTCCGGCTTCCAGCCCTCATAATGGATGCCAATATCCAGCCGCGCACTGAGCAGCCAGCTTTTCAGGGTCGCGGCATAGAAAAGCTGCCGCTCGTTTGGGTCCATGTCCTCCAAATATTGCAGCGCGTACAGCCCCACGTAACAGGCATACCCCTCCTGATAGCCCAGATAGCGTACCAGCTGGCTCCACATCCCTTTGTTTTGCTGCACATAATTCGACTGGTACATGTGCCCCGGCGCCCCCTCATGCGCCATGGTCATAAAAAGCTCTACGGAATTGGCTTTTATGTCCGGGTTGACGCGGATTTGATCCGGGGCGGAAGCGTCGATGGCATTCTTCACATAATACGCAAGAATGCTGCTCACGTTTTGATCCTGGTGGATCGGCTCAATGTGATAGGCGGCCCGCTCGATTTCCGGGAAATCCTCCTGTGATTTTTCGAGCAAATCTGCCACGATATCCTCATATTCGGTATAGGATGTTACGAAATTCCCAAAGGTTTCGATTGCGTTTGGGGACTTCCGGTACACCTCAAACATCTCCCTGTCAGCCTGTTTCATCCACGTTTCCAACAGCTCGATGCTCTCCTCCACCGAACGGTCGTTTCCCACCCTGCTTGGGAATACGACGTCTTGATAATATTCCTTTCCATGTTCCACATGCGAAAGCCCATAGGGATTATTTTTCCCGTTTTGCAGGCTGGTCAAATCGCGCAGGAGCTGTTCGTAGGCTGGCAGGAAATGCTGCTCAAACGCTTCGTCGAGCTGCTTGTGGTACGCTTGGATCTGTTCGTCTGAAAGCTCTGGCGAAAGGTCTGACACCTTCTTTTTGATATCCAGCAAAGCGGCGTTTTGCATCCCGGATTGCAGCTGTTTGCGGCAGCCTTCCAGTGCTTCTTCAAAAGGGATCATCATGAGTCCGCGTTTCTCCTGCTCGCGCGTATACGCAATGTAGGATTCAAACACCTCCGGGATTTGTTCGATCAGGGTCAGGATATCCTCAATATCCTGTTCCTGTGAGATCCGCAGGGCTGACAAATTCATCGGGAGCAGCAGATGCAGCCCCGCATCCGTGGACCACATCCCAGCCAGATACGCATATTTGGGCTGGGAACTTTTTTCCGCCTGGCTCAGGATATTGTCATAAATGTCATACAATTCCTGCTGTTCGGCGGTTAAAAGGCCGCGGTCAAACACAGAAAACCGTTGCCGTTTCCTCTGCATCGCCAGCTGCGCCAGAACCTGTGCTTGTGTGAAGTCCTCAGGCAGGTCCCCAAAGGAAACCTCCACCTGCTGCGGGTCAATCCCGAAGTTTTGCGGCTCCTCAAACAGCTGGTGCATCTGGAGATATCCGCTGCTTTCTACCTCGCTGATAAATTCGTTTTCCATAAAGGTATCAAAGTTTGCCTGCTGCTGGGCGGCGTTCGGCGCGGCGCAGCCTGCCAGCGTCACCACGAAGATGGCGGTCAGGATCACCGTTGTGAGCCGTTTGAGGCGCTTCATATCTCCCACACTCCTTTTCTCCTTATTATATAAAAAACCATCTTGTCACGCAATCCTTTTCTCATAAAAAACGCCGCACGGATCGGGCACGTGCGGCACTGTTTTTTTTAATCAATCAATTGCGGGTCAAACGACTCCAGCCATGGCAGACCACAGCGGTTGAGTTCCTGCATAAACGGATCGGGGTCAAATTCTTCCACATTAAAGACCCCGGGCTTTTTCCACTGTTTGGTCAGAACCATCATCGCGCCGATCATAGCCGGGACGCCTGTGGTATACGAGATGGCCTGCGAACCAACCTCCGCAAAACATTCCTGATGGTCGCAAACATTGTAAAGGTAATAGTGTTTGGGTTTTCCGTCCTTGACGCCCTGGAAAATACAGCCAATGTTGGTTTTGCCTTTGGTGCGCGGCCCGAGGGACGCCGGGTCCGGCAGGACCGCTTTCAAAAACTGGAGCGGGACAATTTTCTGCCCTTCAAAGTCAATGGGTTCGATGGAAGTCATGCCCACGTTTTCCAGCACTTTCAGGTGGGTCAGGTAGCGTTCGGAGAAGGTCATCCAGAAACGGATTTTCCGGATCCCGCGGATATTGAGCGCTAAGGATTCCATTTCCTCATGGTGGAGAAGGTAGATATCCTTGGGGCCAATCTGCGGCAGATCGTACACCTGTTTGATGGACATGGGTTCGGTTTCGATGAATTTGCCGTTTTCAAAATAACTGCCATTGGCGGTCACTTCGCGGATGTTGATTTCGGGGTTGAAGTTCGTGGCAAACGGATACCCATGGTCCCCGGCATTGGCGTCCACAATGTCAATCTGGTGGATCTCATCAAAATGGTGCTTTTGTGCATAGGCGGAGAAAACACCCGTCACGCCCGGGTCAAAGCCGCAGCCCAGCACAGCGGTGATCCCGGCTTTTTCAAAGCGTTCCCGATACGCCCATTGCCATTTGTATTCAAATTTGGCGGTATCCAAAGGCTCGTAGTTTGCTGTGTCCAGATAGTCCACGCCGGTTTCCAGACACGCATCCATAATCGTCAGATCCTGATACGGCAGCGCGACATTTACCACAATATCCGGCGCAAACTCCCGGATGAGCGCCACCAGCTCGCTGACGTTGTCGGCATCAACCTGTGCGGTCTGGATTTTGGTTTTGGTTGCAGGCTGCAATTTTTCTTTGAATGCGTCGCATTTGGACCTGGTGCGGCTGGCGATGCAGATTTCCTCAAATACGTCCGGGTTCTGGCAGCATTTGTGGATCACCACACCTGCCACGCCTCCCGCGCCGATAATCAATGCTTTTCCCATAATCTTTGAACCTCCGGTTTCTAAAAACTAAAATACGAAAAGAAAGACTGCCGCCCAGTCTCGGGCAGACAGTCAAAGCCGGGTCAGGCTAAAATGAGCCGGGTCAGATCCATGGGATCGACCGCTTTGCCGTTCTGGTACACCCGCATATTGCCGGATGCAATCTCGTCAATCAGGATGGCCTTGCCCTGATAAAAGCCGAACTCAAACTTGATATCGTACAAATCAAGGCCCTTTTCTTTGAGCGTATCGGTGATGATCTGGTTGATGCGTACAGTTTCGGCTTTTGTGGCCTCAAACTGCTCCGGGGTCATGATGCCCAGCGCCGCCAGCCCCTCGCAGGTAATCAGCGGGTCGCCGCGGTCATCGTCCTTGAGCGTCATCTCCACATAGGAGGAAAGGGGCGCGCCCTCCTGCACATACGCCCCATAACGGCGCAAAAAGCTGCCTACTGCACGGTTGCGGCAAATAACCTCAAGGCCCTTGCCAAACGGCGTTGCCGGGAGGACCTGCATGGTGCTGTTTTCAATGTCTGCCGAAACATAGTGGGTCTGGATGCCGGCTTTTTTGAGGATCTCAAAAAAATACACCGACACCTCCAAATTTGCCTTGCCGATGCCGTCAATACTCAGGCCAACGGTATTGGCGCCGGGGTCAAACACACCGTCTGTACCAGTCACGTCGTCTTTAAACTTGAGCAGATAATTGCCGTTGTCGAGCGCAAACACATCTTTCGTTTTGCCCTGATAAACTTCTTTCATGAAAAACGTCCTCCATCCTGAATTGTGGGGGAAAAATATCCCGTATTGTTTCCTATTTTATCATTTTTTGCCGCACTTGAACAGTTGTTTTCCGAAAAATTTCAAAAAACTTTTGACGCCTTGGGAAAAGGCCCCTGCAACGGGTACGGTTCTGCTTGATATTTTTCCCACGAAAAAGTATAATAATAACATTGCCGGAAAAATCCGGCTCGCAAGAAGGGGGAATTTCAGGCATGGAACAGCATGTGCAGCAATATTTGGAACATCTCAAAGGCAAAAAGGCCATTTTCTGCGGGATCGGGCGCAGCCATATCCCAGTCATGGAGCTGTTTTGCCGCTATGGGGCAAGCGTCGCGGCCTGCGACCGCCGTACCAAAGAAACACTCGGCCCGGTTGCACAAAAACTGGAAAGCATGGGCGTAACGCTCCATTTGGGCGAGGAATATTTAAGCGATTTGCGGGGCGATCTGTTATTCCGTACCCCGGGCATGAAATTTTATTTGCCTGAGCTTACCCTTGCCCGCCAGCAGGGTGTTGCGGTCACGTCGGAGATGGAAGAATTTTTTGCCCTTTGCCCCTGCAAAATCTACGCCGTTACGGGCAGCGACGGCAAAACCACCACCACCACCATCCTCTCCGAGCTGCTCAAAGCATCGGGCAGGCGCGTGCATCTGGGCGGCAACATCGGCAAACCCCTGCTGCCAGACATTGCCAGCATCCGGAAAGACGATGCTGCGGTGGTGGAGCTGTCGAGCTTCCAGCTGATCTCCATGCGGAAAAGCCCGCACGTTGCCGTTGTTACCAACCTTTCCCCCAACCATCTGGATGTGCATAAGGATATGCAGGAGTATGTGGACGCAAAGAAAAATATCCTGCTGCATCAGGCCGCTTGTTCCAAAACCGTACTCAATTTGGAAAATGACATTACCCGGTCGTTTGCCCCGCTCGTGCGCGGGCAGCGGTTCTGGTTCAGCAGCGCACAGGAATGCGACTGGGGCGCGTGGGTGCGCGAGGGCAGGATTGTCATGCAGCAGGGCGAAACGCAAACCGAACTGTTCCCGGTATCGGACATCAAACTCCCGGGCAAGCATAATGTGGAAAATTTCCTTGCCGCGATTACCGCCGTATGGGGGGATGTGGACGTACCGCAGATCCATCAGGTGGCGCAAACCTTTGCCGGTGTGCCGCACCGCGCCGAACTGGTGCGCGTACACAACGGAGTTTCCTATTATAACGATTCCATCGGCACCAGCCCCACCCGCACCGCCACCGGGACCCTCCAGCTTTATGACCAGAAGATTATCCTGATTGCCGGGGGCTATGACAAAAAGCTGCCGTTTGACGGGCTGGCGGATGTGATTGTGGAAAAGGTCAAAACGCTCATCCTCATGGGTGCGACGGCGGACAAGATCGAAGCGGCGGTGCGCCATGCGGGGGCGTACCGGGAAGGCAGCCCTGTGATTTTACGCGCAGACGATATGCCGCAGGCGGTCACGCTCGCCGCCCGGCACGCCCAACATGGGGATATTGTTTCCCTGTCGCCGGCATGTGCGAGCTTTGATTTGTACCAGAGCTTTGAGGCGCGCGGCGACCATTTTAAAACACTGGTCAACGCATTGTGAGGAGGCAGGAAGATGCAGGATATCAAAGAAATTTTGTGGGAGATCTGCAAAGCCCCCGGTTCACCGGGACAGGAAGGCGCGGCGCGGCAGGCTGTCAAAGCGGTTTTGGAGAAGGTGTGCCCGCAGGCTGTTTTAAACGACGACCCCATGGGGAACCTGACAGCCTTTCTGGGGGACAAACATTCCCAAAACCAGCTGTTATTCGACGCCCACTTAGACCAGATCGGCATGGTGGTGACGGGCATCACCGAGGAAGGCTTTTTGCACCTTGCGCCATGCGGCGGGGTGGACCGCCGTGTCCTGCCGGGCAGCCCGGTGGATGTGTACGGCAAAGAGCGGCTGACCGGGATTGTGTGCTGCCAGCCGCCGCACCTCTCGGACGGCAAAGCGGAGAAAGTCGAGCCGGTGGAGGAGATGTACGTGGATCTTGGCCTGTCCCGGGCACAGGCAGAAGAAATGGTCAGGCCCGGCGATGCGGTTTTGCTGCACGTCGAGCCGCGGCAGATGCTCGGCGCCCGGGTGACAGCCGCAGGGCTGGATAACCGCGCCGGGGTTGCGGTTTTATTGCGCTGTGCCCAGCTGCTGGGCGGCAAACCGCTTTCCTGCGGCGTGACCTTCTTATTCAGTTCGCGCGAGGAAATTGGCTGTGAGGGCGCAAGGGTGGCGGCCTATCAGGTACAGCCGTCACAGGCCGTGGTGGTGGATGTGAGCTTTGCCAGACAGCCCGGTGTACCGCCGCAAAAAAGCGGCAGCATGGGGGCGGGCATGATGATTGGGACTGCCCCGTCGCTGGATGCGTGTGTTACCAGCCGTCTAATTGCCCTGTGCAAAGAACATGGCTGGGATTACCAAATGGAGGTCATGGGCGGGCGCACCGGCACAAACGCCGATGTCATTGGCATCACCCGCGCGGGCGTCCCGACCGGGCTCATATCGGTGCCCCTGCGCTATATGCACACCACCGCCGAAACCATAGACTGTAAGGACGCCGAATACACCGCACAGCTGCTTGCGGCTTATGTGCAGGAAAAAGGAGGTGCTTTGGATGGCTGACCTCAAGCTGTTAGAAGAATTGTGCAGCTTATATGGGGTGTCCGGGAACGAAGGCCCGGTACGCCAGAAGCTGTGCGACCTGCTCACCCCGTTTGCCGACCGCATCGAAACCGATGCACTGGGAAACCTGCTTGTATATAAGCAGGGCAAACAACGCCCCAAAACCCGCCTGATGATCAGCGCACACATGGACGAGGTTGGGCTGATTGTCACGCACATCACCGACGACGGGCTTTTGAAATTTGCTACGGTTGGCGGGATCGACAACCGGATTTTATGCGGAAAACAAGTCATGGTCAACGGGCATTACGGGGTGATCGGCGGCAAGCCGGTACACTTGATGAAAGGCGAGGAACGGGAAAAAGCGGTTGCAGTGGACGACCTGTCCATCGACATCGGCGCCATGAACCGCGCGCAGGCTGAACAGGCGGTGTCGCTGGGGGATACGGTCGGGTTTGTGTCGGGCTTTGACCGGTTTGGCAATAAGGTGCGCGCCCGTGCGCTCGATGACCGTGCGGGGTGTGCGATTGTGGCAGGGCTGGTACAGTCCGAGCTTGCCTACGATATGACGTTTGTGTTTTGCGTACAGGAGGAAATCGGCCTGCGGGGGGCCCGGGTTGCGGCGTATCAGGTGCAGCCCCAAGCGGCAATTGTGGTGGAATGTACCACAGCCGCCGACCTGAGCGGGGTCGGGGCAGGCAAACAGGTGTGCCGGCTAGGGGAGGGGCCTGTGGTGCCGTTTATGGACCGCAGTACCATCTACGACCGGGAATATTATGAACTGGCATTCCGGCTGGCGCGGGAAAACGGCCTTTTGTGCCAAACCAAACAGCGCATTGCTGGCGGCAACGATGCCGGGGCGATCCATGTATCGCGCGGGGGCGTGCGTACGGTGTCCGTATCGGTGCCATGCCGCTACCTGCACTCCCCCATGGGCATGATTGCACAGGAGGACTTTGACGCTGCCCAGACCCTTACTGCCCTGTTGGCGGAACACATTGCCGGCCATCCCGCGGTATGATCCGGCTCCTGGAACACCCGCAAACGGGCGGCTTGCCAGCGGTTGGCGGGGATGTGTTTGGTGCGCGGATTTTGTCAGCCGTGCAAATGTATGGGGCATACCCGTTTTGCGACGTGTGGGTCCAGCAGGAAAACGGCGTATGTACAGCGGCCATTTCCCGGCTGGAGGGCGCCATGACCATCGCCATATGCGCGCCGCCTGACTGGGAGGAATTGCAGGAATTTTTCCGCAGGGTGCCCGCACAAACGCTCCTTGGCGAAGGGGGCGTGATGCAGCGGCTCGGCTTTTTTGGAGCCAGCGGGACGGTGTTGTCCCTGTATAAGCCGCCCGGGGAGGAAACACACACCGGGCAAATCCCCCGCCTGCAAGACGTGCATGGATTATTGCGTACCTGTGCGGCAGATTCGTTTGCGGTGCCCGACTGGGAACCCTTTTATTTAGACCTTTCCCATCGGCTGCGCCATGGCGGCGCGTATCTTACCACCATGTCCCAAAACGGCATGTTGGCTGCCTGTGCCATGACCGTCGCGCAAACCCCGCAGATGGCGGTTTTGGGGGCTGTGGCCGTACATCCGGAGTACCGGGGGCAGGGGATGGGCAGCGAGGTGGTGCGCCGCCTGCTTGCCCGTCTGCCGCAGACGTACTGTGCCGTTTTGTGTGCGCCCGATGGCCCCCGCACGTTTTATGAAAATCTCGGCTTTCATGGACATGCTGTCTGGACCCAAAGCAGTCTGTGAGCCAAAGGAGGAATTGTGACCTTGCAGCATCCGTATTTTAAGATCGACCCCAAAATCCAGCACGCGGCGCAGCAGACTATGCAGGATTTAGCCCCAGCCTTTGCGCGCATCGAGGAAACGACCGAATATAACCAGCAGAAAATGATGGCAGCGTTTCAGAAAGCCATGGTCAGTGAGAGCCATTTTGCGGCGTCCACCGGGTATGGCTACGGCGACCGCGGGCGGGATGTTCTGGATCAGGTATATGCCGAAGCGCTGGGGGCGGAGGACGCCCTCGTGCGATACAACTTTGTCAGCGGCACCCACGCTCTGACGGTCGCATTATTTGGAGTGTTGCGCCCCGGGGATACCATGGTCAGCGTGACCGGCCTGCCCTATGATACCTTGCAAGGGGTGCTGGGCATCACAGGGGACGGCAACGGTTCGCTCAAAGAATTTGGCATCCGTTATGAACAGATTGACCTCAAACAGGACGGCACCCCGGATTATGACGCCATCCGGGACGGGCTGCACCCGGGCATCAAGATGGTGTATCTCCAACGCTCCAGAGGGTATCAGCTGCGGCCGTCGCTGTTTGTGGAGGACATCGAAACGATTGCGAAGATTGCTAAGGAAAAATGCCCCGACTGTATTGTGATGGTCGATAACTGTTACGGGGAATTTGTGCAGACCGATGAGCCAGTTTCCCGCGGCGCCGACCTTATGGCAGGCTCGCTCATCAAAAACCCCGGCGGCGGCATTGCCCCAACCGGCGGGTACATAGCCGGGCGCAAAGATCTGGTGGAAAGCTGTGCGTACCGCCTGACCACCCCCGGCACCGGGCGTGAAATCGGCGCCACACTCGGGCATAACCGCGAATTATTTCTGGGTGCGTTCCATGCCCCGCACGTGACCGGGGAGGCGCTCAAAACGGCCGCGTTTACAGCTGGGCTGTTTGAGCGGTTCGGCTATGGGGTCACACCCGCCCCCAAAGAACCCCGCGCCGATATCATCCAAGCCCTTCTTTTGCAAAATGAGGCGGCGTTGGTGGCGTTTTGCCAAGGGATTCAAAAGGGTGCGCCTGTGGATTCGTTTGTGGTGCCGGAACCTTGGGATATGCCCGGGTATGACTGCCCGGTGATTATGGCTGCCGGGGCATTTACACTGGGGGCGTCGATTGAACTGTCTGCAGACGCGCCCCTGCGGGAACCGTATGCCGTCTGGATGCAGGGGGGAGTCCATTTCCACAGCGGAAAGCTCGGCGCCATGCTCGCTGCCGAGTCGATGCTCGAAAAGGGCATCCTGTAAGGGGGACGGAAAAGCACAGGGCAGGCAAAAACCGCCCCTTGACTTTTTGGGGGGAATCCCGTATAATATTTGTGTGAGCGGCGCAAGGTTGCCGTGTTTATGCGGGTGTGGTGGAATTGGCAGACACGCCAGATTTAGGTTCTGGTGGGCTTCCCGTGCAGGTTCAAGTCCTGTCACCCGTACCACTGCTTTTGCAGGGCCGTCTTTTCGATTGAGACTGCCCTGCTTTTTTCTTTTTGGAGGTGCTTTTATGAAACAGCTGACCATCGCCCAAACTTATACCCTGTGCGCCATTGACCAGAAAGGCAAAAAGGTCGCCTACCCTAACACCACCCATTCGGGATGCGTGGTCATGGCAGCGTTCCTGGAGCTTTTCCTTGCCGGCAACATCTCCCTGAACCAGAAAAAACAGGTGGTACTCCTCAAAACCCCGCCCGCCCAGCCGGTCTACCTGCGGCTGGTGTGGAACGCGCTTTCCGGCGGCAAGCCCCAGACCTTAAAGCAATGGATGCAGTATTATCTCAATGATTTTTCCGTCAAGATGATCCGCCGGATTGTCAATGCTGTGATCCATTCGCTGATTGCCGAAGGGTGTGTGCTGTGCGGCAAAAAGCCCGGCATCTTCCGCGAACATGTCACCTACCGGGTCGATCAGGACGCGATGGAGGATATCCGCTACCAGATCCGCAATGCCCTGTTTGAGGAGGACCCCATTGCCAGCGACCACAAAGCCTTGTGTGTGCTGCTGTCTGACAGCGGCCTTTTGCAAAAATACATATCGCGCGATGAGCTTGCGTGGCTCAAACCCCGGCTCGATGAAATTGCCGATTCTGATATTGGCTCCAAAGCGTCGATTGTCCACGAGGTCTTAAACGAACTCGATACCTTCCTGACCGCCACGTCCCTGAACCTGAATAATTTTTTTGTATATTAAACAATAAAAAACGCACCCCGGATGGTTTTGCCGGGGGCGTTTTTTTATGTTTCCAAATCTTCCCTTTCCGTATATCGCCGGCGCTTTGCGGGATACTACTAGCAAAATTTCTGAAAGGATGATCGTTTATGAAACACGTGTCTGCTGATGGCGCGCAGGTCATCAAAATCCCGCAGGAACAGTACGACCAAATGGTAAAAAAAGCATCCCCGGCAAGTACCTGCGTCAAAAATGCGATCATGGCGTTTTTATTTGGCGGCGGCATCTGCGCCTTTGGACAGCTCCTTTTCTGGGCGTATGAACAGGCGGGGCTGCGCGAAACCGATGCCCGTACTGCCGTTTCCATCACGCTCATTGGCATCACTGCCGTGCTGACGGCCCTGAAAGTATTTGACAATATTGCCAAAGTTGCCGGCGCGGGTACGATTGTGCCGATTACCGGGTTTGCAAACTCGATGGTGTCGCCTGCCATGGAATTTAAGAGTGAGGGCTTTGTGCTTGGCATGGGTGCCAAAATGTTCGTCATTGCGGGGCCGGTGCTGGTGTACGGCATTGCGGCTTCGATGATCTACGGATTGATTATGTTTATCATCCGTATGTTTGTGTGAGGAGGTGCGGCGATGAAACGCATCGGACGTTTTACCCTGCTGACCGAAAACCGTCCTTATATTGAAACCTTCGCGGCAGTGGCGGGCAAACGCGAGCATGAGGGGCCGCTTGGCCATGAATTTGACTACTGTTACGATGACACCACGCTCGGCGAGGACAGCTGGGAAAAATCCGAAAGCCGTCTGCAAACCGAAGCGGTCCAGCGTGCGCTGCAAAAAGGGGGGCTTGCAAACGAGGACATCCACTATATTTTTGCGGGCGACCTTTTAAACCAGTGCATTTCCTCGACATTCGGCCTTCGCAGCCTGCAAATCCCGTTTCTGGGGCAGTTCGGGGCCTGCTCGACCATGTGCCAGACCCTTGCTATGGCAACCGTCTTTGTGGAATCGGGCGCCGCCGACCGTGCCCTTGCAGTCACGTCCTCGCATTTCTGCTCCGCGGAACGCCAGTTCCGGTTCCCGCTGGAATACGGGGGACAGCGTCCGCCGACCTCCCAATGGACAGTCACTGCCTCCGGGGCAGCGGTGGTATCGCAATGGGGCAACACGACAAAACTTTCCACAGCTCCGGTGGAAACGGTGGAAAACTATCCGGTCATCTCGGCAGTCACAGTGGGGCGCATCGCAGACTTAGGCGTGAAGGATGCCAATAACATGGGGGCTGCCATGGCTCCGGCCGCCGCCCAGACACTCGTGGATTTCTTTTCCGATACCAAAACAGTCCCCACGGATTATGACCTGATCCTGACCGGTGACCTCGGCCAAGTCGGCACAAAACTCCTTGGGGAACTGCTCGAACCCTATGATATTTGCCTTGGCAACCTGCATCAGGACTGCGGCAACCTGATTTTCGACCCCAAAAAACAGGATGTTCATGCAGGCGGGTCGGGATGTGGGTGTGCGGCGTCTGTGTTCTGCTCCAAGATTTTGCGGGAGATCCAGCAGGGCGTTTACCGCAATGTGCTGTTTATGGCGACGGGGGCTTTGATGTCCCCCACTTCCTCGCAACAGGGCGAAAGCATCCCGTCTATTGCACATCTGATCCATGTGACTGCCCAGCACTGACCGTTTCCTGGTTTTCGTCTTTGGGCGGCGTTTTGGGAGGATCTTTGGGCGGTGTTTTCTGGCGGTGTTTTTTCCAGAATACCGTGATAATGGCATTGATGACAATGTAGATAATCGCGAGATTGAGAATCGCCGACACAATGCTGATCGAAATGCCCTCATGCTGCTCCATGAGCGCCTGCACCAAAAAGGCTTTGCCCCCGCGCGACTCAAAATACACTGTGAACCACGAAAACGGGAACCCATACACATACGAGGTAATGTCCTCGGTGAGTACCCCTCTGGCCGGGATGCACAGCGGCGGGATCAGGAAGATGGTCACACTGACGATCAAAATTCTCCAATCAAAACGCTTCATGCAACCCCCCCTCTGGTTTCCCTATTTTTCATAGAAATTGTAGTTGATAATTCTATTCTATCATACAATATTACGATGTCAAGCCGAAACTGGAAACTTCCCTGTGGTTTTTCCTTCCAGTCTGCGGGGCGCAAAAAATCCCCATACCAAAGGGCTTTGCCCAAGGGTACGGGGATTGTTTTATTTAGTGAAATAAGTTCACAAAATCACGGTTATACTTCAATCGCAGGGGCTTCTGCCATGGCTTTCAGACGTTTGTAGTTAAATGCAGCGTCTTTTTCAGCCTGTGCAAACAAAGCTTCTGCACGGTCTGGGAAAGCTCTGGTCAGGGAGTTGTAACGGACCTCGCCCATGAGGAAGTCGCGGTAGCCGATGGAAGGCTCCTTGCTGTCAAGCTGGAACGGGGTCTTGCCCTGTGCGAGCAGGCGTGGGTCATAGCGGTAGTTGAACCAGTAACCCGCTGCCACTGCCTTCTTCTCAACGGCCTGTACGCCCTTGAGGCCGCCCTTGATCCCATGGCTGATACAGGGCGAGTACGCAATGATGATCGACGGGCCTTCATAGCTTTCCGCTTCCACAAAGGTCTTAATGCACTGGTTGTAGTCTGCGCCCATGCACACGCTGCCAACATAGACATTCCCATAGCTCATGGCAATGGCAGCAAGATCCTTCTTGCGGGTGCCCTTGCCGGACGCCGCGAACTGGGCAACCGAACCCTTCGGGGATGCCTTGGAGGACTGACCGCCGGTATTCGAATAGATTTCGGTATCGAATACAAGGATGTTGATGTTTTCGCCCGATGCAATCGCATGGTCGACACCGCTAAAGCCGATGTCATAAGCCCAGCCGTCGCCGCCCATGATCCACATGGATTTCTTGGCAAGGAAGTCCTGATCGGCCAGCAGCTTATCCACAAGGCTCGCACCGCAGCAGCAGTCGCCGGAGCAGTTCTCTTTGGCTTTTTTCAGCTCTGCAATCAGGTTTGCAGTTGGGATGCGGTTTGCGCCGCTCTGGTTGCGGGTTGCCATGTATTCGGCACAGGCAGCTTTCAGGGATTCCGGAGCTTTTTCGTGTGCCTGAATCTGCTCGATGTAACCAGCCAGACGGCTGCGTACTGCTTTTTGTGCCAGTTCCATACCAAGGCCAAATTCGGCGTTGTCCTCAAACAGGGAGTTGCCCCAGGATGGGCCTTTGCCTTCTTTGTTGACGGTGTATGGGGTGGACGGTACGGAGCCTGCCCAGATGGACGAACAGCCGGTTGCATTGGCGATCATCATGCGGTCGCCAAAGAGCTGGGTCGCGAGCTTTGCATATGGGGTTTCGCCGCAGCCTGCACAGGCGCCGGAGAACTCAAACAAAGGCTGTTTGAACTGGCTGCCCTTGACGGTAGTTTCCTTGAATTTCTCAAGGACTTCCGGCTTATCGCTGACAGTCTGCGTATAGTTGTAAACCGTCTGCTGTTCGATTTGGGAATCCAGCGACTTCATGACAAGAGCCTTGGTCTTAGCCGGGCATACCTCCACACAGGAGCCGCATCCGGTACAGTCGAGCACAGAAACGGTAATCATGTATTTCAAACCAGCTACACCGGTCATATCCTTGGTCTGGGTGCCCTGCGGGGCCTTGGCGGCCTCGGCGTCGTTCATGACAGCCGGACGGATGACGGAGTGCGGGCAGACATACGAGCATTGGTTACATTGGATACAGTTTTCCGGAATCCATTCCGGCACGTCAACCGCGACACCGCGTTTTTCATACGCAGCCGTACCCTGCGGGGTAGTACCGTCTGCATCCTTGAGGAATACGGATACAGGCAGATTGTTGCCCTGCTGGGCGTTGACCGGCATGAGGACATTCTTAACATACTCAACCACATCGGCGCGGCCTTCGATTTCCGCATGGCAGCCACAGCAGCATTCGTCTTTGGCGTCTTTCCAGTCAGCCGGGATCTCGACTTTCACAGCACCGTCCACACCGCGCTCAATAGCACGATGGTTCATGGCGACAATTTCCTCGCCCTTTTTGCTGTAAGACTTGGTTGCCGCGTCTTTCATGTACTGCACAGCCTGGTCAATCGGGATAATGTTCGCGATCTTAAAGAAGGCTGCCTGAAGGATCGTATTGATACGTCCGCCAAGGCCGATTTCCTTGCCGATCTTGATCCCGTCGATGGTATAGAAGTTAATGTCATTTTCGGCAATGTAGCGTTTGACTTTGCCCGGCAGATGTTTGCTCAGCTCGTCGATGTCCCAAGGGCAGTTGAGCAGGAAGCTGCCGCCTTTTTTCAGATCCTGCACCATGTTGTACTTGTCAACATAGGCCGGGTTATGGCAGGCAACAAAATCCGCCTGGTTGATGTAGTAAGTAGATTTGATCGGGTTTTTGCCGAAACGCAGGTGCGAAACGGTCAGGCCGCCGGACTTCTTGGAGTCATAGGCAAAGTAACCCTGTGCGTACATATCGGTCTTGTCGCCGATAATTTTGATGGAGTTCTTGTTTGCGCCAACTGTACCGTCCGCGCCAAGGCCCCAGAACTTACAGCATTTAGTGCCTTCGGGCGTGGTGTTTGGAGTTTCGGTCACGTCAAGCGACAGGTTGGTCACATCGTCTTTGATGCCGACGGTGAAGTGCTTCTTCGGGGAAGCGGCCTGCATGTTGCGGAATACCGAAACAATGTGTGCCGGGGCAGTATCCTTGGAAGCGAGGCCATAACGTCCGGTATAAACGGAGCAGTTGCCAAACTTCGTGCCGTTGAGGGCTGCAAGAACGTCCAAATACAGAGGCTCGCCAACGGAACCCGGCTCTTTGGTACGGTCCAGAACGGAGATGGTCTTTACCGTATCCGGCAGGGCGTCTACGAGATATTTCGCGCAGAACGGGCGGTACAGGCGGACCTTAATCATACCGACCTTTTCGCCGGCTGCCACGAGGTAGTCAATGGTTTCCTCGGCAGTTTCGCAAACGGAACCCATGGCAATGATGACTTTGTCGGCATCCGGGGCGCCGTAGTAGTTGAAGGGCTTGTAATCGGTGCCGCATTTCTCGTTGACTTTGTTCATGTAGTCCACAACGATTTCCGGTACCGCATCGTAATATTGGTTGCAGGCTTCTCTTGCCTGGAAGAAGATATCGTCATTTTGTGCCGTGCCATGCAGAACCGGATGCTCCGGATTCAGGGCGCGGCGGCGGAAGGCATTGACAGCATCCCAGTCGAGCATGTCGCCGAGATCCTCATAATCCCAAGTTTCGATTTTCTGGATTTCGTGGGAAGTACGGAAGCCGTCAAAGAAATGCAGGAACGGAACGCGGCCTTTAATGGCAGACAGATGGGCAACCGCGCCAAGGTCCATGACTTCCTGCGGGCTGTTGCTGCACAGCATTGCATAGCCGGTCTGGCGGCAGGAGTAGACGTCAGAATGGTCGCCGAAGATCGACAAAGCATGTCCGGCAATGGTACGGGCGGATACGTGGATCACGCTCGGCAGCAGTTCGCCAGCCATTTTGTACATATTCGGGATCATCAGCAAAAGGCCCTGCGAAGCGGTGTACGTCGTAGTCAAAGCGCCAGCCGAGAGCGACCCATGCACCGCACCGGCAGCGCCGGCCTCGGACTGCATCTCTGTGACGCGCACTTCCTGGCCAAACAGGTTTTTGCGCCCGGCAGCAGCATGCTTGTCGGTCTCGTCAGCCATCGGAGATGACGGCGTAATCGGATAGATTGAGGCAACATCCGTAAACGCATACGATACATGCGTTGCCGCACTGTTACCATCCATGGTTTTCATTTTTCTAGCCATGTGGCATTTCCCCCTTCTAGGTGTACCCTAGTGATTTCAGAATATTTTGGAATAATGAAAAAAGCGCATGAAAGGAAACATCTGCCCAGCCAAAGGCATTTGCCCCCTTTATAAGTTAAAGTGTATCATTTTTTTTCCCGATTGTAAAGTAATCGTGTGCAAATTTATCAGCCACACCCCCACTTTTCATAATCTTGCTATACCAGCCCTTTGATTTTTGTATATTTCAACCAATGTCTTTTTATCATTTTTATCACTTTATACTAAGGCAAAGGGGTTTGTCCAACCTGCTGCTGTTTTGCCTCGCAGGCGGCCTGTTTGAGCTGTGCAATCCGGGCTTTTCGGTCCTGCGCCCCAAACACGCTGGTCCCCGCCACGCACACATCCACCCCGGCTGCTGCGCTTGGCCGGATGGTTTCCACATTGACGCCGCCGTCAATCTGCACCTGCATCCGGGGCGCTCTGGCTTTCACTGCCTGCACTTTTTGCATCATGCCCGGCTGGTACTCCTGCCCGCCAAAGCCCGGCTCCACGGTCATGACCAGTACCATGGAAATCTCGTCCAGATACGGGAACACACTTTCCATCGCGGTGCCGGGCTTGACCGCAAGTGCCGCGCGTACCCCCCTTTGTTTGATCGCCGCGATGGTGCCGGCAATGTCGCGCTCCGCCTCGACGTGGAAGCTGATGATATCGGCCCCGGCGTCACAGAAATCGCCGATATAGCGGTGGGGGTCCTCGATCATCAGATGCACGTCAAAGGGCAGCTTGGTGTGCCCCCTGACTGCCTGGATGACGGGTGCGCCAAACGTCAGGTTCGGCACAAACCTGCCGTCCATAACGTCCAAATGAATCCAGTCCGCGCCGGCGTGGGTAATGTCTGCAATCTCCTGTCCTAACTTTGAAAAATCCGCTGATAAAATGGATGGTGCAATCAACAAAATGAGGTCCCCCTTTTGGTTTGTTTTCCCTTATTTTACCCTCTTTTCCCCCATTTGGCAACTGCCATCCATGGAAACGTCTGTCCCAAAAAAAAGTCCGCCGCAGGCAGCCCCGCAGCGGATCTTATATTTGAAACGGGTCCGGACGCGTCCCTTCTCCCGTATCTTATTTTATGTCTTACTCTTGTCCCCCGTTCCCGCCAGAACGCCTCTCGCGGAAAAAAATGATGCACAGCAAAAGCAGGCTCAGCCCCAGCACGATTTTTACGACCCAGTTCATCCACCCGTGGAAAAACGGCACATGGGGGAAAACCGCCTGCAGCAGCCACCAGATGCCCATTAACAAGAAAATCCCGCCGGAAAATACATAAAGTTTATTTTTCCGTCCCATATAGACCATCAGGACAAGGCCCATCAACAGCCAGATCCCTGCATATAAATATTGCATCCTGAAAACGCCTCCTTTGTTTCGATCTTTCTTCTTACTGCCCGCGTCAACCTTGGAGCTTGTCTTTGTGGGCGCGGCTATAATGGTAAATATATTGCTGGGCAATGCCGCCGTATTCGCCAAAGCCCTGTGCGTCATACGCCGGGAAAAACTGCTGCATCGCGCGTTTCATCCATACATCCATGGGGAACGCCTCCAGCCGGTGCAGCCCGTACAACAGCACACATTCGGCAACCTTCGGCCCAACCCCGGGGATAGTCTGCAAAATCTCGCGCGCTTTGCCGATTTCCTCCATACGCAACGCTTCCCAGTTGATTTGCCCGCTGGCAACCATTCTGGCCGCTGCCAGCAGATATTTGGCCCGGAACCCGCTTCCAATCGCCCGCAGGGCCTGCTCGTCGAGCTGTGCGACTTGCTGTGCGCTGGGGAAGGTGTAGCCGCCCTCGATAGGCTCCCCGTACCCCTCGCATAACCGTGCGACAATCCCCTTGATGCGTGGGATGTTGTTGTTTTGCGAGAGCAGGAAGGTGCCTAACGCTTCCCAGCTGTCCTGCCGCAAAATGCGGATGCCCGGGGCAAAGGCGGCCATCTCCCCGAGACCCTTGTGGGTCTGGCAGAGCTGCTGCCGGATGCTGGCATAGTCTGTGCCAAAATCAAAGTAATCGTACCAGATCTGGTCAAATTCGGTTTCGCTGACGCCCCAAAAAATAATGTCCTCGCCAGAAACGGTAATTTCGGTATGTTTCCCGAAGGCAATCCCCTGATAGCCCCGGCCGGTGCGCTCCCAGCGGAAGCTCTGCCCACATTCCAGCGTTTCCGCGAGCGCAAATTCTTCCCTGCGGCGGACCGTCACCTTGCCTGTTTCCACGTGTTTTCCCCAGTGGGAGGGCTGGTTTTGTGGAGAATTTCCTGTTTTTTCCATATTGGGCTTCCCTTTCTCGTTGGGTTGTGTTTTTCCCATGATACCATATCTTGTGGCAAAAAGATACCCCTTTTCCAGCCTGTCAGATGCTAAAAAAGCAGATTATACTCTCTGTTAACTCCCAAATTTATACCATTTGTTATCCCCTTTGCGGGGTGTTGGCAGAGAAGGGAAGTTTTCCACAATCTGCTTGTGGAATCCGTCGAAAACCTATTTTTGCTTTCTTTTCACCGACTTCTTAACACTTTCCACAGACTTTTCCACAGGCTTGTCCACAGTTTCCACACGGTTTTCCACATCTCTACCTTCTGTAATATCCCTCCAGCTTCCATCCCTTTCCATAACTTCCTGTATATGTTTGTATAATCTCCTTGATTTTGTCTATGCTATTGTCAACCTGTTTTTTCTTTCCACACTTTCCACAGACTTTTCCATATTCCGTAGAAATGAGGTTTTTTGTCATGATCCGTGGTATTAACCGTCAAATTATTGATGTTCAGGAGACCGGGAGCTCGTATTATGAACGCGCGTATTTCGTGGTCAAGCCGGAATTTGCCTCCGCCCAGCAACAGCTGCTTGAAAAAGAAGCGAAAAAAATCCTGAAATCCATCGACGCTCCTGCCCATATGAAACGGGTCAATTCCAAAATTGCATGGACGGTGCGCCTTTTGGCGTCTGCGGGCGCAGGGGCGGGGATTATGGCGCTGTTTGCTTACCTGTTATAATTTCCCTGTCTTAGAAAATTCCTCTTTTTTCACATTTTTGTTACCATTCCCCCTGAAAATATGCTATAATGTACGGTAACGACCTTTTTTATCCTGTGTGACCGGAGGAATTTTTACACCATGCAACAGTTCTCAGACCAGCGTACCCCTGTTCCAAACGACCTGATTATCGGCCGTAACGCCGTCATGGAGGCACTGCGTGCCAAACGCCCCATCGACCATATCCTGATTGCCCGCGGCAGCCGTTCGGGTTCGCTTTCTGCCATCCTCAAGGCCGCCCGGGAAATAGCTGTACCCATCAAAGAGGCCGACCAGAGGAAACTCGACGCCCTCTCCCAAAACCAGAACCATCAGGGGATTGTGGCGTTTGCAGCGGTGCGGGACTATGCGTCGGTGGAGGATCTGTTTGCCCTTGCGCGCGAGCGCGGGGAGCCTCCGTTTTTCCTCATTGCCGACAGCCTGCAGGACCCCCACAATCTGGGGGCCATCCTGCGTACGGCGGAGTGTACGGGCGCGCATGGGGTCATCGTCCCGCAGCGGCGCGCCGTCGGCCTGACCTTCGCGGTGGGCAAGGCGTCTGCGGGTGCGGTGGAATATGTCCCTGTGGCGCGCGTACCCAACCTTGCCGCTGTTATAGAAGAACTCAAAGAGCGCGGGGTCTGGATTTATGCCGCTGATTTCGATGGGGAGCCGTGGTGTAAGCTGGACTATACCGGCCCCTGCGCCCTGATTATTGGCAATGAAGGGATGGGCATTTCCCAACTGGTCCGGAAGAAAGCGGACTTCATTGTTTCGCTGCCTATGCAGGGGCACATCCAGTCCCTGAACGCTTCGGTCGCATCCGGCGTGTTGTGCTATGAGGTCGCACGCCAGCGTCTTGGTATCCTCCAAAAATAATCCCTCTTTCTTTTAGGAGCTTTTATTATGAGTAAAGATAAGAATCCCAAAACTAAACAGGTCCTTGAGGATCAGGATCTTTATGAGGAAATTATGTCGGAAGTACACCGTCTGCGTTCCCTCTCGTCCTCTCCTGAACCTGTGGGGGAGAAGCAGGCCCCGGCTCCCAAACCGGACAGCCCCCCTGCGCCGGCAGCCCCGCAGGCTTCTGCGCCGCAGCCGGCCCCCCAGAAAACCAAAAAGAAAAACCCGTTTTCGGCTTGGATGAATAAGAAGAAAAAGCCCGCCCCCGTAGATGAGCCTGCGCCCATTCCCGAGGATTCGGACGACATCTATTATGGCCTGAAACTCAAGCCGATTGAGGAATACAAAAAGGAATATCAGGAAAGCGGGCGTGCCCAGAAAGCCGATGAGCCTACCTCCTCGTTCTCCTACCTGTTTGACCGTACGCAGGAGCTGGAGCTTCCAGACTTGACCAAACGCTTCGAGGAGCTGCATAAGGAGCGTCAGGAGCGTGTGACACAGGCCGTTCAGGAGGCGGGCGTGGAAACCGACGATATTTTTTCCTTATGTAAGGAAAAGTCGGATCTCGATTTCGATTATACCGAGTGGAAACGCAACACCCAGTCGATCCCTGTGATTACCGACGAGCAGCTCCATGCTGCTGCCCAGCCCGCGCCTGCGGAAGAAACGCAGCCCGTTGCGCCTGCGCCGCCGCAGCCTGCCGGCGAACCGACCATTCTGCTCGAGGCTGTGGGGCCTGTGGACACGGCGCCCGCCGAACCGGTACAACCGCCCGCCCCCGAGCCGCCTGCCGCACCTGCGCTACACGTCTCGGTGACGCCCCCCCATTCCGACCTTCAGGCACCCCAAACCCGCCTGCCGGTTCAGGTCCATGCATCGGATTCCATTGAGGCAAAAGAGCTGGAGGTCGAACAGCTCATCCAGCAAGCCCTCAATCAGGTGAAAAATAAGAGTTCCATTTTTGAGCGGGTTGCCCGCGATGCGCAGGAAGATCTGCATGGGCCATCGCCGGCTCCCGAGCCGTCTGCGGACCCTGATTCCATCTCCGAGCTTGCACAGGCCATTTCCGAGGAAACCCGCCAGCAGGCAGTGCTCAATGTGGAGCTGGCTGCTGGCAATCCTGCCCCGGAACCGCCGCTGGTACGCGCAGTCCCCGAGCCGCCCAATTCGGTTACACAGCCGGACAAGCCCCCTTGTTATTACCGTTTCCATCGAAAGCCTGTGCGTACTTATGTACTCCAGAATGTCACGCAGATCGTGCAGGAGGAAATCCAAAATTTTTCTCCCGCTCCGCCGGCGTCCACCCAAACGAAGGCTGATGCTGTCCCCGAGCCATCCCCACAGATTCCTGTGGAACCTGCCCCTGACCCGGCCCCCCAGCCTGATCCTTCCCCTGTCCCTACGGCAGACCCCGCCCCTGCCACCGCCGCCGGAGTGTCAAAACCGCATGTCCAGTTTCCAAAGATTATCCATCTGCCCCTGAAAAAGGAGCCCGGCTCTGCGCCTGCGGAACCAGCAGAACATCCCCCCGACGGGTCCTCCCCACCGCCAGCTCCGACTCCTGCCAAACCTTCCCGCAATAAGTTCGATTTCCCCCCGCAGGAGGACGACCCGCCGTTACATAAGCCCAAAAGGAAACGCAGGAAAATCGTCCTTTCCGGCGACGAGGAGGACAACGATCCAGCCGATGAATTCCAGCCGCCTCTGCCCGAACTCGAGGACTATACCGGCCCGGATGACGTCAATGCCATTGCTCTGGAACTCAATGCCGGTTTCCGGGAATTGAGCCTGCGCTTGATTGTCACTGGCCTGTGTACCGCGGTATCGGTGGCGTTTGGCTTTATTTTTGAGTGGATCATCCCCAATGCCTCGCGTTCGTTCCTTGGCATCCCTTATCTGACGTTAAACCTTGTGTTTCTTTTGATCCCTTGTGCTTTCTGTTATATGCCCCTGTTCAGCGGCCTGAAATCCCTCATCCGGCTTCAGGCAAATTCCGACAGCAGTATTGCCGTTGCCCTGTGCGCTGCGTTGATCCATGCAGTTTCGCTGTTCTTTGCCCAGGATTCCCTGGCCGCTGGGGATCTGCATGTTTACTCCTCCATCGCTATTGGGGCGCTGTTCCTCAATACCCTTGGCAAATTCTCGCTGGTACAGCGCATCCGCAACAATTTTAAGTTTGTCACTGCCACGGAAAACCGCTTTAGTGTGGAACTGCTCAAAGATGAGGAGGTTGCCCTCAAGCTCGCCCGCGGTATCATCTCCGAAACCCCTCACATTGCTTACCAGCAGCCTACGCGGTTTCTCAAAGGGTTCCTTCAAAATTCGTATCAGCCTGACCCCAGTGAGAATTCGTCCCAGATTATGGCACCGATTACGTTTGTTGCAAGCCTTGTTTTGTGTATTGTGTGCAGTATCATTTCGTCCAACGCCCTGTTTGGCCTGACAGCTTTTGCTGTTTCGACTGCGGTTTGTGTGCCCATCACGAATATGCTGTCTGTCAACCTGCCCATTGCCCGGCTGTGCCGGCTCGCCCGCCAGACCGGGGCTATGATGGTCGGTTACAAAACCATGGAGCAGGTCGCGCAGACCAATGCGGTAATGCTCGATTCTACGGACCTGTTTCCAAACGGTTCCATCTCCCTGAGCGGTATGCAAACCTTCCATCAGCAAAATATCAACCGCGCCCTGCTGGATGCTTCGGCTTTGATGTCGGCAACTGGCGGCACCCTGCGGGAAGTCTTTGAAAAGGTCATTCAGGAACGCAAAGGCAAATTGCCCCCTGTGGAGGATATCTCCTATCTGGATAATAAAGGGGTTGTCGGCTGGGTTGCCGGCAAGCAGATTTTACTGGGCAACCGGCAGCTGCTTTTGCATTTTAATGTCAATCCCCCGGATCTCAATGTGGAACGGCAGAATTCTTCAACCACCAAACAGGTGATTTATTTGGCTTCTGAACGTAAGCTGGTTGCTATGTTCATCCTCACGTACAGCCCCGACCGCAAAATGGCTACGGAAATCCAGCGTCTGGAAACCAACGGCATTGCGATGATCGTACGCACGCTCGATCCTACTATTACCCCACAGTTCCTTGCAAAACTCCTCGATTTGGACCCTAAAGCGATCCATATCCTCCCTGATGATCTGGCACACCATTGTGACGATGCTCTCAATGAGGTGGCCGAGTATTCCGATGTGAGCCTGGCCACACGCGGTAAGGCTTTCTCTATGATGCGTATGCTGGCAGCCTGTATCCGTCAGCGGTCTAATATCTCGATTGCTTTGTCCCTGCAAACGGTTTCGGTGATCCTTGGGTTTGCTTTGATTATCCTCTTTACATGCCTTTCCTCCTTTACCCAGCTTTCTACCTTAGCAATCCTGATCTATGAGCTGTTTTGGACTCTTGCTGTTCTGTTAATCCCCAGAATACGCAAACCGTAGACAATGCCGTAGGCAGGTGAAGTTTTCGTCAACCTTTTGGGAAAGGTTGTGGGGCGTCGGGGCAACGCCCTGACTCGACCGTCGCAACGGTCGAAATTCCCCAAGACTTCCCAAAACTCAGGAAGGGAGCCGAAAGA
>CATJNB010000082.1 GCA_949741605.1 uncultured Eubacteriales bacterium
CTTTATGCCGTTGTTTTGCTTTTCTTAAACGAAATTTTCTTTTCCGTACCATTTAAAATACGTTTGATATTGGAACGATGCTTTACGATAATCACAACCGCACCAATACATGTTATGGTGGTCGAGATCAGGACATGCGGGATATAATCCTCCTCGAAAATCACCCAAGGCCGACAGTCCAAAAAGAAGGTCATGCAAAATGTAGCGACTGGATAAGCCGCCGCACCAAGGATCGAACTGAGCGAAACCATACGCGAAGCCGCAAATACAATCATAAAAACGCCAAGGCAAATCAGGAACACGCGCCAGTCAACAAGTGCGGCAGTGGTTGCCATAGTGACAACGCCTTTGCCACCTTTAAATTTAAAATAAACGGGGAAAATATGCCCCATCATACAGCAGAACCCGGCAAGGTATGCGCCCCACTGTGCCCACAGGCAAAGCTCCGGCCCAGGTCCGCCATCAATACCAGGAGAATACGCAAGATAAAAAAAGCGGGCGGGCAGTACAGCCGCAACACATTTTGCCGCATCCAGGAGCAGGGTCAGCACACCGGCGGTCTTCCCGGCCGAACGAAGCATATTGGTCGCCCCGGCATTGCCGCTGCCCATTTCCCGAATATCTTTCTTGAGAAAAATTTTCGACAGGATAATCGAAAAATTAACGCTGCCTAACAGGTAGGAACCCACTGCAAAAATTGCCGCAGAAACTGCCAAGGTGGGCGCATAAGCAAAAAAGAAGATGCTATGAAACAATAAAATTCCTCCTTTCTCAATGGTCTTTTTCCCCGCGTTCCCGGATCAGGAAGCGGATGGGCGTACCTTCCAGGCCGAAGGTATCCCGGATACGGTTCTCGAGATAACGCTGGTAGGAGAAATGGAACAGTTCTGCACTGTTTACAAAACAAACAAAAGTCGGCGGCTTGGTGGACGCTTGAGTCATGTAGTAAATTTTCAGGCGTTTGCCCTTATCTGTCGGCGGCTGTACCCGGGCAGTTGCCTGTGCGAGTACATCATTGAGCGTACCTGTGGTAATCCGCATGGCATTGGCGTTTGCGACCTGCCGGATCATTTCAAAGAGTTTGCCCACGCGCTGGCCTGTTTTTGCCGAAATAAATAAAATCGGACAATAAGACATAAAGGAAAAATCGGATTCTAATTTTTTCCGGTACTCCTGCATCGTTTTATCGTCTTTTTCCAGGGCATCCCACTTATTGACCGCGATAATACACCCCTTCCCCGCTTCGTGCGCCATCCCGGCAACTTTGGAATCCTGTTCGGTAAACCCTTCCATGGCATCAATCAAAATGACACAAACATCGGCGCGTTCGACTGCCATCTGCGAACGGATAATACTGTACCGTTCAATATCGTCATCCATTTTGCTGACTTTATTTTGGCGGCGCAGCCCGGCTGTGTCGATCCATGTAAACGTACCATAGGAATTGGTGATCGTCGTATCAATGGCATCGCGGGTCGTTCCGGCAATGTCCGACACAATACAGCGCGGTTCCCCTGCAACGTAGTTGACCAACGAGGATTTCCCGACATTCGGCTTGCCAATGACGGCAACTTTAATCACCTCCGACTCCGCATCGTCATCCGCTTCGGGAGGGAGCTTTTCCAGCACCGCGTCCAGCAGATCCCCAGTACCATGGCCGTGAACCGACGAAACCCCAATCGGGTCACCAAGGCCGAGGTTATAAAATTCATAAAATTCCGCGGGCATAAACCCAACTTTGTCGCATTTATTGACGCAAAGCAAAACCGGCCGGCCGCTTTTCTTGAGCATGGCGGCAACTTCCGAATCCGTGGCAACCACACCGGTCGTCAGATCTGTCACCATGATAATGACATCCGCACCGTCAATCGCCATTTGCGCCTGCATCCGCATTTGTGATAAAATAACATCTTTGGAAGCAGGCTCAATGCCGCCGGTATCCACCATCGAAAACGTGCGCCCAAGCCACTCACACTCGCCATAAATACGGTCGCGGGTGACGCCGGGGCGGTCATCGACAATCGACAAACGCTGCCCGATTAACTTATTAAAGAGCGTAGACTTCCCAACATTGGGACGCCCTACAATTGCTACAATTGGTTTTGACACTCAAAATTCCTCCCAAACAGAGCGTCCAAAAGCTGGTAGCCGTCGTTCGGGACGGGCACAACAGGAATTTGGAGCGCATGGCTAACATCAGATACAGAAAGGTCATCTAAAAAAACGTCCTCATCATGCCGCAGCATGACATTAGGAATCAACAAAACATCGCCCAAAGACTGCTGCCTCAGCTGGGCAATGAGGTCCCCAGCAGTAACCAGCCCGGCAACCGTAATGCGTTCCCCAAAAAAGTCATTGCGGATGGGTATGACTTCACAGGATAAATTATGACAGGTTTTCGTGACATCGTCAAGAAGGTTACACAGAAAAGGGGCCGCCGCCATCCCCGTGGCAAGCGTAACCGTCCTAGGGGTTGGAAAGTCTGGAACTTCACCAAACTGTTTTGCCTCGTCCCACGCAGACAAAAATTCGTCCTGCAAACAGGCCAGCGAACCAACCCCACTCTCCAACTGGGCAAAATCCTCATAAAACTCCGGGGGTGGGATCGGACGTTTGGCGGTGAGATAAAATTCATCCGAAGCAAAAACGGTACGCGCGCCGTACTCTTTCACAAAACGGTTCCCAAACGAATCAATCAAATCAATGGTATCCGCAGCCTCCTGCTGGGTATAGGGGCGCAGGCTGGCAAGACCGTCGCGGAATTTTGTCAGGCCAACCGGAACCAACGAAACACTTTCCAATTGAGGCATCAAAGACTCCAGGTCAGAAAGGGTACGGGCAAGCTCGGGACCATCGTTTATGCCGGGACACAGGACGCATTGGCAATTGATCCGCAGGCCAGCCTGCGCGAACCGTGGCAGGACATCAAGAACCTTTCCGGCAAACCGGTTTCCCATCATTTTGACGCGCAGGTCAGGGTTTGTGGTGTGGACCGACACATTCACCGGGCTGATTTTCATTTGGATCATCCGGGAAATTTCCCGTTCGGTGAGATTGGTCAGGGTAACATAGTTCCCAAACAGGAAAGAAAGACGTTCATCATCGTCCTTAAAATAGAGGGTATCCCGCATGCCTTTTGGCATTTGGTCGATGAAGCAGAAGATACATCGATTCCGGCAGGAATGTTTCTGATCCATCAGGTAAGAGTCAAACCCAAGGCCAATGGGGTCATACTGGGGCTTATGGATGCAAACCGTACGCATCCTCCCTTTGGGATCAGACAACGTAAGCTCCAGATGCTGGTTTGTTTCATAGAAACGGTAATCGAGGATATCATAAATTTCATGATGATTGATCGCTTGCAGGGTTTCGCCGGGCGACACGCCTGCTTGGTCGGCCGGGCTTCCGGGGGCGACAGAACGGATGATAACAGCCATTTTGGAAACCTCCTTCCTGCTGGTTTTGCAAGGCTTGCTGGTAAAAAAATAGAGAAGGAGCGAACTCCCTCTCTAAAATTGTGAAGCGGATTTATGCTTCTTTATTGACTACTTGTCTGCCGTTATAATAACCGCAATTGCCGCAAACCCTATGAGGGGTTTTGTAGTCGCCGCACTTGGAGCAACGGACAAGGGTAGGGGCGGCAAGTTTCCAGACATTGGAACGTCTTTTGTTTTGTCTGGCACTGGAAAGTTTACTCTTTGGTACTGCCATGTGGAAAGCACCTCCTTTACGGGGAAATAAAGAATAAGATCAATGGTCGATCAAATTTTTGAGGATCTCCAACCGGGGATCAATCGAATGGGTCTTGCAGGTACAGGATTCGAAATTGAGGTTCTTGCCGCACTGCGGGCACAAGCCTTTGCAGTCTGGGGAACACAAAAATTTGCTCGGTAATTCCAAAAGGAGATCCGCCCTTGCGGCCTCAGCCAGATCAAGACAGGAACTCGCATCCGCAGAAAGCGCGTTGATATCCTCACTCTCAGGCTGCAACGGCGGCAGAACCGGATGGGTAAAGGAGAACCGGAACTGCGGATGGGTTAATTCCGCACAGCGGTCACACGCAACGGACAATTCGCAAAACAGATCAACTTGCAGCGAATATTCCCCAGCATGGTGGCGGGCCTCACCAGAAACCTCCACCGGGGACGAAAACGGATAAGCAGCGTGGAATTTAGTTTCAGACAGGTCAAGAGAAAAGGAAAAAGGGAGAGCCTCGGCCTGCCCGGAAAAGAGCAAAGTAAGATCGAAAAGCATGATACACCTCTGCGCCATACTCAAATATTATAGCGATTTGTGGCGGCTTTGTCAATAAGAAAATGATAATTTATAAGAAAGCTGCCGCCGGGAAAGCCGGGCAGCAGCAATTTTCTATAAAAACAGGTCAGATCGTGTTGGCGATCGCTTTTACTGCAGCTGGCAGTTCATTCTCGTCCGCAGAAACGGAGAGGGTAATGCGGGTTTCGGCGAAGTTCGCAAGGGTATTGAGCTTCTCAACAAAAGCCGTAAAGTTGTCCATATTGTCGCCGATAATTTTGAGCGTGGAATCAATAAAGATTTCCTTGACATCGTAGTTGCCAGCGCAAATCCCGCTCAGGAACCCGTAGAACTCGTCCGCACCCTCTACATGATAAGGCTCCAACGAAATCAGTCTGGCTTGATGGGAAATTTCCAAGGTCAGCTGGGCTTTGCGCTCAATGACAACCACATTCCCGTTGGTGCTTTCTACAGCGGCATTGGCAGCTTCGACGAGCTTTTTTGTTTTACCGGAACCTTTTTTACCAATTAACAGAGTAATCATAATGACACTCCTCCTATTCACAAAAATAAATTAATATCATACCCGCAGCGCAGGAAGTTAAGTAAAGGGAAAGAAAAACCTGTTTATTGCGCCTTGATTCTGGCTTCCAAAGCTAATTTCTGTTCTTCATAGCCGGGCTTGCCGAGCAGGGCGAACATATTCTTTTTATAGCTTTCCACACCGGGCTGGTCAAACGGGTTGACCCCCAGCATATAACCGGAAATGGCACAGGCTTTCTCAAAGAAATAAATCAACGCACCCAGAGATTTTTCAGAAAAATCCGGGACACGCAGGACAATATTGGGGACGCCACCGTCGTTATGGGCAAGCACCGTCCCTTCAAACGCTTTCTGGTTGACATATGCCATAGATTTCCCCTCAAGGAAATTGAGGCCGTCTACATTCTCAGGATCATTGCCAATAAAAATATCCTGTTTTGCTTTGTCAAAGAGGACAACGGTTTCAAAAAGGAACCGCTGACCATCCTGCACATATTGCCCCATGGAATGCAGATCCGTAGAGAAAATGACAGAAGCCGGGAAAATACCTTTTTGGTCTTTGCCTTCGCTTTCGCCATAGAGCTGTTTCCACCACTCGGACATCATCGCATAGCAGGGTTCATAGCTGACCAGCAGCTCCACAGATTTGCCTTTGCGGGCGAGCAGGTTGCGGGCAGCCGCATACTGATAGCAGGGGTTAGAAAGGAGGTCGGGGTTCTCATATTGTTTACGGGCATCGGCAGCGCCTTGCATGAGCGCGTCAATATCCGCGCCGCAAACCGCAATGGGAAGCAGGCCAACCGCAGTCAAAACAGAGAAGCGGCCGCCTACGTCATCGGGGACTACAAAGGTTTGGTACCCTTCCTGATCGGCTAATTTTTTCAGCGTACCTTTGGCTTTATCGGTTGTGCAGTAAATCCGTTTTTTGGCTTCTTCTTTGCCATATTTTTTCTCCAGCAGGTCTTTGAGGACCCGGAAAGCAATCGCAGGCTCGGTGGTGGTGCCGGACTTGGAAATCATATTAATGGAGATGTCCTTGCCTTCGCACAGGGAAATCAGTTCGGCCAGTGCAGAGGAACTGATGCTGTTGCCGGCGAAATAGATATCGGGGGTGTCTTTTTTCAGGGCATTATAGTTTGGGGATTTGAGGAATTCAATGGCGGCACGGGCGCCGAGGTAGGAACCGCCGATCCCGATGACAATAAAAAGGTCGGTATCCTTTTTAATTTTGTCTGCGGCTTGTTTGATACGGCCAAATTCCTCTTTGTCGTAATTTTCAGGGAGATCCAGCCAACCAATAAAATCGTTACCCAAACCAGTCCCGGAATGGAGCAGGTCATGGGCGGTTTTGACTTGGGGTGCAATGGCATCCCACTCAGACTTGCCGAGGAAACCCGACAAATATTGAGAATCCACGCTGACGGACATAAGAAAAGCCTCCTATCTGTAAAACAATCAATGAATTCATTTTACAATATCTTGTCCAGATTTGCAAGGGAAACGGAGAAAATATAAAAACAAATTCACAAAATTGCCACAAGAATCCGGCCACAGGCGGGATCACAGGAAAAGGCAAAGCACACAGGGAACCAAACGTCCTCTGCGTGCTTTGCCATATTCTATGAAAAAGACATAAGCCAGTTTACAAATTAACGAGAGCATGAAACAGGATCTGGAACAGGGAACCAAACGTAATCGGTGCAACGCGATGCTTCGCATAGAGCTTACAGGAGGTCAGCGCTTCGCCGTTTTCCAGAGAAAACTGTACCGAACCGATCAATTGCCCCTGTTCAATGGGCGCCTGTAAGGTTTCGGGAAGGTCAAGGGTGGTTTTGATTTGCTTTTCCATGCCTTTGGGGACAATCAGAGAAGAAGGCATGGAAGCCTCCAGTTCCACAAAGGAGAGCATCCCGTTCGTAACCGGGACTGGCTCCAGCGCGGGGATTTGCGGAACCGTAGTGGTCCAGTTGGCAAACCCATAATCCAGCAGAGTCGATGCCGAAGCAAACCGGTCCGCCGTACTCGAACAGCCCAGCACTACGGATACCAAAGAGAGGTCGTTACGTTTTGCGGTCGCGGCAATACAGCTGCCGGCTTGGCTGGTGGTGCCGGTTTTCAGTCCCGTGATCCCCTTGTACGAACGGATCAGCTTATTGGTATTAACAAGCTGGGTTTTCCCATCCCGAAGATAATCCATCCATGTCAGGGAATAGTCAAAAATTTTCTCATGCTTGATTAACTCAGAGGACATCAAAGCCACATCCCGGGCCGTAGAAAGATGCCCGTCTTCATCCAGACCATTGCAATTTTTAAACACCGTGTTCGTCATGCCCAGCTCCTTGGCACGCTGGTTCATGCGGCTGACAAATTCGTCTTCCGAACCGGCAACATGCTCCGCAAGGGCAACTGCAGCATCATTCGCGCTCATAATCACCGTAGCCTTCAGGAGGTCATCGACGGTCATGGTTTCCCCCGGTTTGAGCCAGATATCAGAGCCGCCCATGGAAGCGGCATGTTCGCTCGTGGAAACCACGTCAGAAAGGGAAATTTTCCCGTCATCAATGGCTTCCATCACCAAAAGCAGCGTCATGACCTTAGTGACGGAAGCAATCGGGCGTTTCTCATCGGGATTTTTCTCATAGAGGACTTTCCTTGTCACCGGGTCCATCAGCACAGCCGACGGGGCTTTGACCTCCTCATCCGACAACGCCTGCACCGGCAGGGGAACCCACCAGACAAACAGCAGGAAAACGGTCATAACAGCCGCCAGACAAACGCATCCTTTACGCCGCGGCGCACACTTTAAAAGCAACATGGTTCTGGTACACCTCCTGAAACGTCCCATAGGACTTCCCTAATCTGTATGCAGGGAAACCGGAGATCATACCAGCAAACCGCACAAGCTACACAGTACGGACTGGAATTTGCTTTCCTTGGAGATATTCCTTGAGCTGCGGCACCGTGATTTCGCCAAAATGGAACAGGGAAGCCGCGAGCACTGCATCGGCACAGCCTTCGGTAAAGGCATCGTAAAAATGCTCCATCGTCCCAGCGCCGCCCGAGGCAATCACAGGGATTTTCACCCGGCGGGAAACTGCACGGGTCAGTTCAAGGTCATAGCCGTTTTTCTGGCCGTCACAGTCCATACTGGTGAGCAAAATTTCACCCGCACCAAGCTTGGCTGCCTGAATCGCCCATGCAACGGCATCTTTGCCGGTATCCACACGGCCGCCGTTTAAAAAGACTGTCCAGCCGCCCTCGGAACGGCGTTTGGCATCAATCGCACAGACCACACATTGGCTGCCGAATGTTTGGGCCGCCTCGGTAATCAGGCTGGGATTTTGGAAAGCCGCGGAATTAACGGAAACTTTATCCGCACCAGCCCGTAAAAGGGTGTGGAAATCATCCACGGTGCGGATCCCTCCCCCCACGGTAAAAGGGATAAAGACGTGGCGGGCAACTTGGCGCACAATTTCAATCATCGTGCCACGCCCTTCGGAGGACGCTGTAATATCAAGCAAAACTAGTTCATCCGCACCTTGCTGGTTATAAGCAATCGCGGCTTCTACCGGGTCGCCAGCATCCCGGAGGTTGACAAAACTGGTGCCTTTGACAACACGGCCCTGATCGACGTCAAGACAGGGAATAATTCGTTTGGCGTACATAACACGGGACTCCTTTCTGGATCACACAGCAGGCGCCGGGACGCGGGCGACAAAATTACGGAGCATCTGCAAACCGATGTCGCCGCTTTTTTCCGGATGGAACTGGGCGGCAAACACATTTTTTGATTCGATCGCGGCGTCAATCTGGACGCTGTAAAAGGTCTGGGCAGAAACAATGCTGCGGTCTTTGGCTTTCAGATAATAGGAATGGACAAAGTAAACATAAGGGTCTGCTTCTAAGCCGTCAAACAGGGCGGTATCTGGTTTCACAGACAGAGAATTCCAACCCATATGCGGAATTTTGCAGTCAAACTCGTCGGGAATCCGGCAGATTTCACCTTCAAAAATCCCAAGCCCGGGCACGCCGGGGCTTTCTTCACTTTTTTCAAAGAGCATTTGCAGACCAAGGCAGATCCCTAAAAAGGGCTTCCCGGACGCAATAAAATCTTTGACCGGCTGTACCAAACCAGACTGGTTCAAACAATCCATAGCGTGGCCAAACGAACCAACGCCGGGTAAAATAGCAGCCCCGGCAGATGCTAGGATATCCGGGTCACCGGTAATGGTAATGTCGGGGCAGCCGATAAATGCAAGGGCATTGACAACGCTGTGTAAGTTCCCAGCGCCATAATCAATTAAAGCAATCATAACTGACAAATCCTTTTTTTCATGATACATATATGGAATATTGTAGCATATTTTTGGATAGCGGGCAAGGGATTGACAAAGCAGATAAAAAGAGGCATCATAAAAAAGCAAATCGAGCAAAATATATGGAGGCATGGGAAAATGGATTACATATCTCTGATCGGGATTGCCGTGGGGTTATCCATGGATGCGTTTGCGGTATCGCTGACAAACGGTGCTGTGACCCACAAAGCAGGCTGGAAACTGGCGGTAAAAACAGCGCTGACCTTTGGAGGTTTTCAAGCGCTGATGCCATTTTTAGGATGGCTGGTGGGAAAAGCCGGGGAAGGCTTTATCAGCGCGGTTGACCATTGGATTGCCCTGATTTTGCTCGGATATCTGGGCGGGAAAATGGTATGGGAAGCCCGCAAAAAAAAGGAAACCGAAACCGAAAAAAAAGACGGCATTGCATGGAAAACCCTGTTATTATCGGGCATCGCCACAAGCATTGACGCTCTGGCAACCGGGGTCATTTTGCCGTCTGCTGTGGGGGCTGGCAGCATTGTGGAAATGCTTTTGTCCGTACTGATTATCGGGGCTGTTACCTTTTCCTTTAGTTTCCCGGGGGTCTATCTGGGACGCCGGTTTGGTAGCCTGCTCTCCAATAAAGCAGAACTGATCGGCGGGCTGGTTTTAATCGCAATCGGGATAAAAATTTTTATTGAGCATATGTTTTTCAGTTAGGCAAAAAACGGGCAGCTCCAAAAAGGGCTGCCCATTTTTGTATCCGCAGAAAAGCCAGCATTACTTTCCCTGCTGCGATAAATAATCCTCTGCGTCCTGAAGGATTTTGCGGTCCTGATCGAACTCAAGCAAAGCCAGGGCCTTTTGCAGCGGGACGATCCAATAATCCAGCACTTCCCCTTCCTGCGGGACAATATTTTTGTCGTGGAACTGCGCCAACAAATAAACCGCTGTTTTCTGGATGAAAAACTTGACTTTATACTCATAAGCCCGCCGGAACCCATCCACAATATCAACCGTCAGGCCAGTTTCCTCTAAAATTTCCCGGCGTACCGTATCCAGCTCACTTTCCCTGTACTCGATATGTCCCTTTGGGAACCCGGCATGGAACGAGCGGTTTTTAATGAGAAGGTACTTCCTTTCCCCTTCATCTTCTATGAATAAAACGGCCCCACACGATTTCTCATACGCACACCGGTATGACGCATTGGAACTGCCCTCTTTAAAGCTAAGGGTCTGTGCAATTTCCGGTTCATAATAGATGGTTCCTTTGGGTGCAACTACTAATTTATTGGCTGTGTTCTCATGCTTGACAACCGCAATGACCACCCCGGTAAATTCCCCAACCGGCTCGGAAACCCCCAGCACATAGACCATCTGTTTTTGGCCTGCCTTCTCGAACAAAGCCTGATGATACCCATAATTGACGGGATATCCCGGCCCGATGGGATTGGTCACAGTGACCGTAATCGTTTGCCCCAGCGTAAAATAATCATTTGCTTCTGAAGCCACATTTTGCACGAATTTTGCTTTCCCCCGGTTATAGGCATGCAGGTCGTTGGGATATTTCTCTGCCAGTTCCTGCTTGAGGGAATCATATTTACGCAGCTTGTCCGTATTGACCTCCAGATAATCCCTGAAATTACATAATGTATGAAACAGATCCCCGTGTTCCCGCACCACGTAAATATGGTGTGTGCATGCCCCGTTGAGGTCTTTGTGGATAAAAAATAACTGCTGGTCGGTATCATGTTTTTCCAAATGTAGATATCCCAGCTTGGAAAGTTCCTTCGCACAATCCAGTACCCCTCTGAAATCCCGTACTGCAACCGCCACATCAGCAATCGGCTTGCTTTTGGCCTGAAACTGCCGGTTTTCCACGGCCGCAGAACCAATCCGTTCCATCGCAGACAGGTTGTCACCCAGCACTTTTTTCCAGTCCCCTGCTGCCTTTTCCCATGCAGCTTTCCATTCCTTTTCCCACGCTGCCGGGTCTACCAACGCAACGGCCCCGCCTTTGAGCCCAAACGTTTCTTTTTGCACGCTACCACTTCCTTTGTTTTCCTTAAAAATCCTTCCTCAAAGTATAGCATTCCCACGCGCATTATGCAAGGGGAGAGCGGCATTTGTGGGCAACAAAAAAAGGCTGCCAATTTTGACAGCCCCTTTTGAAATCACTCAGAGATTCATGAGAGGAACAGCATAACCGTTTTCGGGCAAACTTATTCTTCTCTCATCTTTGCAAAACATTCGCTGCAATATACTGGGCGATCCTCACGTGGTTTAAAAGGCACCTTTGCCTCTTTTCCACAGGATGCACAAGAAGCAGTATACATTTCGCGTTCTGGTTTGGCAGCGTTTTTCCGAGCATCACGGCAGCTCTTGCATCTTTGCGGCTCGTTTACAAACCCTTTGGATGCATAAAATTCCTGTTCACCAGCGGTGAAAATAAATTCAGCGCCGCATTCTTTACAGATGAGAGTCTTGTCTTCGTACATTTCGATTTACCTCGCTTTTGGATTATAAGATATTTGCCCTTAGACGGATTTGCACCGCCGCCTTTGATTTACCAACGCTCTAACGTAAGCTACCGGGGCATAACAAAGCTGCCTTGTAATGCCTAAACTAGGCATTACATTCCTTTTACAGGTAAAAGGAATCAGTCATAACAAAGGGTCGCGCAACTTGCGGCGCACGCGCTGCATGGCATTGTCCACCGACTTTTGGGAAACCCCTAAACGCGTGCCAATTTCCCAATACGACCCTCCCGCCAAATAAAGCCACAGCACCCGCTGTTCCAAGGGGGATAACTGATGACGGATACGGTCCTGCACGCGCTGTAAATTTTCCTGTGCAATCACGACCGTTTCCGGACTGGACCCATGATCTTGCAGGCTGGCAGCGTCATCACCGTCAATGGAAACGGAACTGTTTAAAGCCAAATGTTTTTGCCGCAAAGCGGTGCGGTATGCCGCAATGATCCGGTGGGAGATGCAAATTCCCGCATAGGTGCGGAAACTGGCAGGCCCCTGCGGGTCATACGTACATGCTGCCCGGAAAAGTCCCAGCAACCCTTCCTGATAAAGATCATCTGCATCAAACGCCGTGGTGTTTTGATAGGGGGCAGCCTTAGCCCGGATCAGCGGGATGTACCGTTTCATCAATTCCATAAAGGCATCGGGATCATCCTGTTGGATAAACCCGGCCAATTCCAGATCACTGTACTCGAGCATCTCCTGCAACAATTCCCAAAACCCCTCATGGCATAATGATACTGTCCTTTATCATACTCTATATTTTGACGCAAGTCAAGATGCCATCCCATTTTTACTGGTGTATTTTTTATTTTTAGAAATATTTTTCCAGAACCATATGGGAAAATGCCCCCTTGCTTTGCATACAAGACCCTGTTATGTTTTATTGCAATTTTTCTAATAAAAATGACTAAAAGAGATATTTTTTGTAAAAAACATGTAAATTTTTATGATTGTGTGGCGTATTCACGGACATCCCCGGATGGTAGTACGATTCGGGAGAAAACGGTAAAAAGAAAGGTTGTATTTTATTTTTTCCCGTATCTCCCCTATTCTTAACTTATCTAATCTGAATAATAAAATCAAAAGCTAAATTTTAGGAAAATTGTGTCTTTTTATTCCTCGAATCCCCAATTTATTCCCTATTTCCGATAGAAAAGCATAGATATCTTTTTTTATTCAAAATGCTAAAATTTAAATTTTTTCTAAAAATCCTCTCTCAAATGGTAGACTTTTCTACACAGGAATACTATAATTGGAAATCATAAAAAAAGCCTACACAATTTTGTAATTTTTGCCAGTTACATTTGGGTTTTCTTTGCTGACATACTTGCTTTAGTAATGCCACATGTGGCATTACTCTTGCTTTTACACTGTAAAAGACCCAAACTGACCTTACTTACTTTTTCAGAAAAACTCCAGCTGTAAGTGTTATGAAAAGAAAAAGTAAAAAAGAAGAAAGGGGTTTATCCATACTCAAAAAACGTGTCCTGACCGCGCCAGTGTGGACGCCTGACGTCCTGCTTGACGTACCTGAAATTGACCGGGAACATAAACAACTGTTTGATATTACCAAAAAAATGTACGACCTGATCCGCGACAAACGAAAAACAAAATTTGCCTGTGTGGAAGGGATCAAATATTTGAAAAACCATACCATGGTACATTTCGCCCATGAAGAAGAATATATGCGTTCCATTGACTATCCGGGTTACGAAATGCACAAGCGGCTGCATGACAATTTCAAAAACCATATCCTGCCCACCAGCGAACAGATTCTCGAACAGGAGGATTATTCCAACGAATCGGTTGAAAGTTTCCTTGGCAGCTGTATCGGCTGGCTGTGTACCCATACGACCGTGGAAGACCTTGCCATTACCGGAAAAATAGAAAGCTACTCGAATCCCGATTTTAACCTTGACTTGGCCTCTTTCATCATTCAGGAGCTGACCCACGTAACCAAACAGCTTGCCAACCTTGAGCTGAATCTGATGAATATGCACTATACGGGCGAGGCCCTTGTAAAACCGGTCCATTACCATATTGTCTATTCGGACGACAAGGGCACCCAATGGTTTGTGCAGACCTCCATCGAGGCTAAACTCGTGCTGTATATGGTCAACAAGCTGTTTAAACTCCCCACCCACCGTCTGGATGCGATGATGATGGCCGCCCTCAAGCAGGTGGTGCGCCAGATCGTGTACCACATTGGGGTATCCAAAAAGGATATGAACGATTTTTATGTAACCGAGGAATTTGTACTTTCAGACCGGGAAATTGGAGAAGTATTTGAGGCGCATTGCCCGCAATACAGTATGCTGTTCCATTCCGAGCAGGGCTGTCTGACCTTCTGCGCGGATGTCTGGGATGAGCAGGCAAAAGCGCGTTATTGTCAATGCCGGCAAGCTAAATAAACAGGCGCACAGAGTATTCCACAAATTGTACAATATGGATACTGCATCGCCATTGCGTGCCAAACCTTCCGAGAAATTTGGTAATTTGTTCATCGACTTTTCGAAAAAACCATGGTATAATAAGAAGAACTAATCTTACCACGATTTCCCAGTGTCTGCGCCTGATTTGGCTGGAAGCGCGCAGGCAGCGGAAAGGATGATGTCATGAAACACCGATGGGATAAAAAATATCTTTATTGGGGAATTACGGCTTTTCTCGTAATCTTAGCCAGCCTTCTTTGTTTTGGAATGATCTTCAAATTTCCGGAGACAGAAATCCTGTCCATTCTCTCCACCTTTGGATGGATTATCGGAATTTTTAAGCCGATTTTGTATGGATTGGTATTTGCCTTCCTGATGAACCCGATTGTGAAGATCCTTGAGCGCCTGTTTACCATGGTATTCAAAAAACCGATGGCAGCCGCCAAAAAGCCAAAGAAATGGCGGGCTGCCAGCCGGGCCACGTGCATTGTGCTGACCATTATTATTGTACTGGCAGCCATCTCGGGACTGCTTTCCATGATTATCCCGCAGCTGGTTAGCAGCATTACAGGGATTGTGGAAAACTTCGGAGACTACTACCAAAACCTGCAAACCTGGCTCGACAGTGTCCTCAAGAATCAGCAGGGGCTTGCGGAAACGTTTGAAAATGCGGTGCAGAATGCTTTCAACGCCTTGCAGGAATGGCTCAAAACTCTGCCGAAACAGTTCCCGTCCCTTGCCAAAGATGTGGCAGACAGCGCAATTGCTGTGGTTGTGGTATTCAAGGATCTGATTATCGGATTTATCATTGCCATCTATCTGCTGTTCAGCAAGGAGAAATTTATTGGCCAGAGCAAAAAACTGCTCTATGCGCTCTTTAAAAAGGAACGTGCCAACAAGATCATCACGGCAGGCCAGCAAATGAACCAGATGTTTGGCGGCTTTCTCATTGGACAGATTGTCGATTCCCTGATTGTGGGTGCCTTGTGCTTCATTGCCATGAGCATCCTCGGGCTGCCGTTCTCGCTGCTGATCAGTGTGATCGTGACGGTCACCAATGTTATCCCCTTCTTTGGGCCGTTTATTGGGGCGATCCCCAGTGCGATCCTGATCCTGATGGTAGACCCCATGAAGTGCCTGTACTTTATCATCATGATCCTGATTCTCCAGCAGCTTGACGGCAATGTCATCGGCCCGCTCATTCAGGGCGACCGTACCGGAATGTCCGGCTTTTGGATTATCGCGTCAATCACGGTGTTTGGCGGTTTGTTTGGGATTGTGGGGATTGTCATTGCAGTGCCGATGTTCGCGGTGCTGTATATGTGGCTCAAAAACTGGATCGACCGCAAGCTGAAAAAACGCAAGATGTCACAGTGCAGCGCCACCTATATGGAAACAGGCTGCATCTATGAGAGCGACCCCGTCGATACCTCGAGTGACCCGGGCGCCCCGGAACCTAAAATCATTGACCCGGAAGCCCGTGCTGCGGCACAGGCAGCATCGCGCAGATCCTCTTCCAAAACTTCTGGTTGGATTCAAAAATTACGCAACAAGAAAAACAATCCTCCTTCCAAACAGGAGGACGATCCCCCCAAAGACGAATAATGCTTTTACGAAGCTGTCCTATCGCATAGGGCGGCTTTTTTCATGGAAATTTTTACTGGTTTGTAAAGTTTGAAAAAATTTCATTCTTCTTGCCACAATCTATGCTATACTATATGATATATCCTTAAATCTAAGAGGTTTGATATTCATGAATTGGTTTCAAAGAATGATGTACGGCAGGTACGGGAATGATATCCTCAATTTCGCCCTGCTCGGATTTTCTATTCTCCTGATGGTTGTCCTGCGGATTGTGGCGGTATTTACGGGCCTGTTTTGGCTGCCGTGGTTCAGCTATCTTCCTTTTATCGCGTGTATCTTCCGAATGTTTTCCCGGAATATCTCCCGGCGTTCCGCAGAAAACCAAGCATTCCTGCGGTTTTTTTCCCGGTTCCGAGGGCTGTTTGCTGGCAAACAGCGCGGGCAGTCTGGCAACCCCTATTATGGTTCTTACCAGTCGAATGCGTATTCCCGCCCCGCTTCCGCGAAAGTCAAGAAGGACAAAGCGTATAAATATTACCGTTGTCCGCATTGCAGCATCCAACTGCGTGTTCCAAAGGGAAAAGGGAAAATCTGCATCACCTGCCCAAAATGCCACACTGATTTTATTAAGAAAACTTGAGGAGGGTTTTCTCATGCAACTGTCCCCTGTTCAGGCGCGCTTTTTTGACCGCTGCGCCAAAGAAATTTTATCTGTCCCGCTGGTGCGCTCCATGAAACAATATGTGCAGCACGGCAAAACGAACTGCCTGTGCCACTGTATCATGGTCGCGCGGGAAAGCTATGCCCTGGCCCTTTGGCTGCACCGTACCTTTGGCTGGAACATCCGTTACCGCGCCATCATCCGCGCCGCACTCCTGCACGACTTTTTCCTTTATGACTGGCACGACCCCCATAATGGCCACCGGTTCCATGGGTTCAGCCACCCGTATACTGCCTATCAACAGGCTTCCAAATATTTCTTCCTGAATAAGCGGGAGAAGGATATCATCCAAAAGCACATGTTCCCCTTTACCCCATTCCCCCCCCGTTACCTCGAAAGCTGGATCGTGTGTGTTGCAGATAAAATCTGTTCCCTGCGCGAGACTCTGGCTCGTAATTCCCCCGTCAACGCGGGGCAGGACTGCCCGTTATCACTTCCCTGCCCGCATCTTTTTGCAGAAAGGACCTCCCATCATGTTCCAGCAAGTCTGTAACTACTTTGTATGGGGGATGACGTACAGCATTGCCGGGTGGATTTGGGAAGTGATTTTATTCTGTTTCACAGAGAAAAAATTTATTAACCGGGGCTTTGTATTTGGCCCGGTATGCCCGATCTACGGCGCCGGTGCTCTGGCCATGTGGGGGATTTTTGGGGTATGGCTGCAATGGCGCAACATCTTCACCCTGTTCTTTTTAGGCGGCCTGCTGGCATGCGTGATGGAATATATCATTTCCTATGGGCTGGAAAAAATCTTCCATCAACGCTGGTGGGACTATACCCGCAACCGTTTCAATATCAATGGCCGGGTCTGCCCGCTGGGCTTTACCGCATTTGGGGTATTCTGCGTACTGGTGGTGCGCTGGGTACAGCCGTTTATAATCTGGGTGACCTCCCTGATCCCAGACCTGATTATTATGAGCGTTGCCATTACTTTGGTGGTGACGTTTGGTATGGACCTGCTGGTTACAGTGGGAAAGCTGTGCAAACTGGATGTAAAATTGGCGCAGCTGCGCCGCAAACATTCCACTCCATAAGACACAAAAAATCACCCGGGAAACGGTTTGGTTTCCGGGTGATTTTTTATGTGAATGGCTTATTTTCCGTAATACGCCTTGGTATAAAGGTCTTTGATTTCCTTAATCAAGGGGTAACGTGGGTTAGCAGTTGTGCATTGGTCTTCGTGGGCATTTTCGGAAAGTTCCTGAATTTTATTAAAGAACAGTTCCTCAGAGATGCCACATTCCTGAACGGAAGTCGCAATTTCAACATCCTTCTGGAGATCACGGACTGCCTGAATCAAATTCTTTACGCTCTCCTCAACGGTCTTACCGCCTTTGCCGATCATTTGTGCAATCTTAGCATATTTCTGATCTGCAATGAACTTTTCGTATTTCGGGAACGAACAGAATTTCGTTGGTTTGGTCGCATTGTACTCAATGACATATGGCAACAGGATCGCATTGGCACGGCCATGCGGGATATGGAATTCGCCGCCCAGCTTATGCGCCATGGAATGGTTCAGGCCAAGGAAGGCATTGGTAAAGGCCATACCAGCAATACACGAAGCATTATGCATTTTTTCGCGGGCTTCCTGATCCGTAGCCCCCTTATGGTAAGCGCGCGGCAGATAGGTAAAGACCATATCAATTGCCTGAAGCGCAAGGCCATCGGTATAATCACTCGCCATATTGGAAACGTAAGCTTCAATCGCATGGGTCAGCACGTCCAGACCAGTATCGGCAGTGGCAGCCTTCGGGAGCGTCATAACAAACTGCGGGTCAATAATCGCGACGTCAGGACGCAGGGCATAGTCGGCAAGAGGATATTTGATATTGCCATTTTGACGGTCCGTGATAACGGAGAAGGAAGTAACTTCCGAGCCAGTACCGGACGTAGTCGGAATCGCAACCATCTTCGCAAGGCGGCCGAGTTTCGGGAACTTGTAGGCACGTTTGCGGATATCAAGGAATTTGAGTTTCAGGCCGTCAAAGGAGGTTTCCGGCTGCTCATAGAACAGCCACATGCCTTTTGCAGCGTCGATGGAGGAACCGCCGCCCAGCGCAATGATAACATCTGGCTGGAAAGCACGCATTTGGTCAACGCCGCGCATAATGGTCTGTACATCCGGATCCGGCTCCACATCAGCGTAAATTTCGGCATGGCAATACTGCTGGCGTTTCCGCAAATAGTACAGCACTTTATCCACATAGCCCAATTTTACCATAGTAGGATCGGTTACGATGAAGGCACGTTCGATCCCTTCCATTTTCTCGAGGTATTGTACAGAATCATACTCAAAATAGATTTTCGGGGGCACCTTGAACCACTGCATATTGACTCTCCTCTTGGCAATCCGCTTTTTATTGATGAGGTTTACGGACGAAACATTCGAAGTCGTGGAGTTATGCCCATAGGAACCACAACCGAGGGTCAGGGATGGGGTATTGGTATTGTAAATATCACCGATTGCGCCCTGCGACGATGGCGAATTGGAGATCACACGGCCAACCTTCATTTCTTCGCCATAGGCTTTGATGAGGGCTTCATCGGTACTATGGATGACAGCGGAATGTCCAAGACCGCCGAACTCCAGCATTTTCTGCGCCATAGCAAAGCCTTCTTTGGAATCCTTGACAACAAAGTAAGCGAGTACCGGGGAGAGCTTTTCGCGGGACAGCGGATAATCCGGGCCAACATCCGGCAGGCGGGCAATCAAAATTTTGGTGGTTTCCGGAACCTTGACCCCAGCCTGTTCCGCGATCCACGCGGCAGGCTTACCAACTACAACCGCATTGAGGGACTGTTTTTCCGGGTTGATGACGAAATCCGAAACTTTTTTCGTTTCTTCCTCATTGAGGAAATAGCAGCCATTGTCTGCCATATAGGTTTCAAAATCTTTGCTGATGCACTCGTCTACAATAACGGCCTGTTCGGAAGCACAGATCATCCCGTTATCGAAGGTTTTGGAGAGCATCAGGTCGGTGCAGGCACGCTCGAGCTTCGCGGTTTTCTCGATGTAGCATGGCACGTTACCGGGGCCTACGCCGAGGGCTGGTTTGCCGGTACTGTAAGCGGCACGCACCATTCCAGCGCCACCAGTTGCGAGGATCAGCGATACGCCCGGATGGTTCATCAAAGCACCCGTGGCTTCTACGGAAGGATACTCAATCCATTGGATACAGTTTTCCGGTGCGCCAGCCTGTACAGCGGCATCCCGCAGGACTTTTGCTGCTTCGCGCGACGATTTCTGGGCGTTCGGATGGAAGCCGAAAATAATCGGGTTGCGGGCTTTGGCGCAGATCAGGGATTTAAACATGGTGGTAGAGGTTGGGTTGGTAACCGGCGTAACCCCGGCAACAATCCCGACCGGCTCGGCAATCTCCACATACCCTTCCATGTCGTTCTCATCCACAATGCCAACGCTCTTTTCATATTTGATGGAATGCCAGATATATTCGGTTGCGAAAATATTCTTGATAATTTTATCTTCAACCACGCCGCGTCCCGTTTCCTCAAACGCAAGCTTGGCAAGCGACATATGATGGTCAAGGCCGGCAAGGGACATGGCATGGACAATATTGTCCACCTGTTCCTGATCGAGCTTCATGTATTCCGCTAAGGCAACCTCGGCTTTTGCAACCAGCTCGTCAATCATTTTTGGCACGTCGACAGTCGGTTGATCCGATACCGCTGCTTTGGACTCATTGTTTGCTTTACTCATGGTGATAATCTCCTCCTAATGGATATGTTGTTAAATATTTAACTAACTTTGTTAATATTATAACAAAGTTAGGGGCTGCTGTCAAGAGGGACATGGAAAAAATATGGAGACAACCAGCATTGGGCTGTCCCCATACAGAAAGGATGTGTTACGAATTGCCCATCAGATAGCAGAGCGTCATCAGGCTGTCGCTGAGATGGACCGATTCCACCACAGCGTCCGGATACTTCCTTGCAATATTATAATGGCTGAAATTCCAGTAATTGCGTACCCCCAAGGTATAAAGCTGATCCACCAGCAGTTTGGCAGCCTGCTGCGGCACACAAAGCACCGCCATGACCGGCATGGTCTGCTGGCAAAAGGTTTCCAGCTTTGCCACATCCTGTACTTCCAATTCATCATGGATGCGGGTACCAATGATGGAAGGGTTGACGTCAAAAATACCAGTCAGGACAAAGCCGCGGGTTTCAAACCGCACATAAGCGGCAACCGCCTGCCCAAGATTCCCTGCCCCCAAAACAATCGCATTTTGCTTTTCGTGCAGACGCAAGATATTGGAAATCTCGCTTCGAAGCTGGTCCACAATATAGCCGTAGCCCTGCTGGCCAAAGCCGCCAAAACAATTGAGGTCCTGACGGATCTGGGAAGCAGTCAGGCCCATCTTTTCAGAAAGCTCCTTGGAAGAAATCCGATTAACCCCAGCCTGTTCCAACTCAGTCAGATAGCGGTAATAGCGCGGCAGCCTGCGGATGACAGACATAGAAATTCCATCCCGTTTGGGCATAAGGCATCTCCCTTTCGTTACAAAAGCTTCACAAGACGGTCATTGATTTCCCGAAGGAATGTTTCCGTATCGACCGTTTTTTTATTTTCGATCCAGGATAACGCCGCCAAATCCCCGGTCATCACGCCTTCTTCGATGGTCTGGATGGTTGCCTGCTCCAATTGATTGGCAAAAGCAATGAGATCAGAATTGTTGTCCAGTTCGCCGCGTTTCCGCAGTGCGCCGCTCCATGCAAACAGGGTGGCTACGGAATTGGTTGATGTTTTTTCCCCCTTGAGATGACGGTAATAATGGCGCTGTACCGTACCATGGGCCGCTTCGTACTCATAAACGCCGGTTGGCGAAACCAGCACCGAAGTCATCATGGCAAGGCTGCCAAATGCCGTAGCGACCATATCGGACATCACGTCACCGTCATAGTTTTTGCAGGCCCAGATATACCCGCCGTCCGAGCGTACCACACGCGCGACCGCATCATCAATGAGGGTATAGAAATATTCAATTTTTGCATCGTTGAACTTGTCCTCATATTCGCTGGCATAGATTTCGGAGAAAATGTCCTTAAAGCGGTGGTCGTACTGTTTGGAAATGGTATCCTTGGTCGCAAACCACAAATCCTGCTTCTGATCGAGGGCATAGTTAAAGCAGGCGCGCGCAAAACTTGCGATACTCTGATCGGTATTATGCTGCCCCTGAATGATGCCGGGGCCATCGAACGCATGGATGGTTTCGCGCGAAACAGAGCCGTCCGGCGCAGTGACCACCAGCTCGGCTTTGCCGCCCTGCGGCACAACCATTTCCACATTTTTATAAACATCACCGTAAGCGTGACGGGCAATGGTAATTGGTTTTTTCCAAGTAGGGATAAAGGGGGTAATGCCTTTGACCACAATCGGGGTGCGGAATACCGTACCGTCCAGGATTGCACGAATGGTACCGTTCGGGGACTTCCACATCTGGGTGAGGTTATACTCCTTGACCCGTTCCGCATTGGGCGTGATGGTCGCGCATTTCACCGCTACACCATATCGTTTGGTTGCGTTGGCAGCGTCGATCGTGACCTGATCTTTGGTCGCTTCGCGGTGTTCCAAACCAAGGTCATAATATTCCGTATTGAGATCCACATAAGGGGTCAGCAGGATCTCCTTAATCATCTTCCAAATGATACGGGTCATTTCGTCGCCGTCCATCTCGACCAGCGGGGTGGACATTTGAATGTTATCAGCCAATTTCACGGCCTCCTTACAACGTAATTATTTTTCACTCTGTTCGCGGGTATAATTGAGCAGGCCGCCTGCCAGCACTAATTCCCTTTGACGGTCCGTTAAAACAGGTTCGAGTTCGATCTCGGTTCCTTTGGTCAGGTTCCTGAGTACCACCTTACTACCGTTTTGAATGGCAGTACGGATATCCGGCAGCTGAAGCTCGTCCATCTGGTCGATGGTATCATAATCCGCCTCGTTCTGGAAGGTAAACGGCAGGATGCCGGCATTGGCAAGGTTCGCGCAATGGATACGTGCAAACGATTTGGCAATAACTGCCTTGATCCCCAGGTACAGCGGCACCAAAGCAGCATGTTCGCGGGAGGAACCTTGTCCATAATTGGCGCCGCCGATTACCATGCCTTTGCCTTCGTCGCGGCAGCGCTGTGGGAAGGCTTCGTCACAGACCGCAAAACAGAAGTTGGAGAGATACGGGATATTCGAACGGTAGGGAAGGATTTTGGCGCCTGCGGGCATAATATGGTCGGTGGTGATGTTGTCACCGACTTTCAAGAGTGCTTTTGCTGTGATCTGTTCCTCCAGCGGGCCGCTTGCCGGGAATTCCTTGATATTCGGGCCGCGCAGGATTTCGACAGAATCCATTTCCTCTACGGGTGCTGGGGCAATGACCATATTGTCATTAATGAGGAACTGTTCCGGCATAGGAATCTCGATCCCAGAGCCAAGCTCCTGCGGGTTGGTAAAGACGCCGGTCAGGGCAGATACTGCGGCTGTTTCCGGGCTTACCAGATAGACTTGTCCGTTTGCCGTACCGGAACGGCCTTCAAAGTTACGGTTAAAGGTACGCAGGGAAATCCCGTTTGAATTTGGCGACTGCCCCATTCCAATGCAGGGGCCGCAGGCCGATTCTAAAATCCGTGCGCCAGCTGCAATCAGGTCAGCGAGCGCACCGTTTTCTGCCAGCATATTGTAGACCTGTTTGGAACCCGGAGCAATCCCAAGGCTGACATCTGGATGTACCGTTTTGCCCTTGAGGATCGCCGCAACACGCATCAGGTCCAGATAGGACGAGTTGGTGCAGGAACCAATCAGAACCTGATCGATTTTTTTCTTGCCAATTTCGTCAATGGTTTTGATGTTATCCGGCATATGCGGGCAGGCTGCCATGGGGGTGAGTTTGGAGAGGTCAATTTCCAAGACCTCATCATACACAGCGTCTGGATCAGCCTTCAGCTCTACCCAGTCCTGCTCGCGGCACTGGGCCTTCAAAAACGCTTTGGTCACATCGTCTGATGGGAAAATCGACGTCGTTGCGCCAAGCTCTGCGCCCATATTGGTGATGGTCGCGCGTTCCGGTACTGTCAGGGTCGCAACCCCTTCCCCGCCGTACTCGATGATTTTGCCAACACCGCCCTTTACCGTCATGCGGCGCAACACTTCTAAAATGACATCTTTGGCGGAAACCCAGTCCGATAATTTCCCGGTCAGGTTAATGCGTACCATTTTGGGCATGGTGATGTAGTAAGGCCCGCCGCCCATAGCCACCGCAACATCCAAACCGCCAGCGCCCATGGCCAGCATACCGATGCCGCCGCCGGTTGGGGTATGGCTATCCGAACCAATGAGGGTTTTGCCGGGGATCCCGAACCGTTCGAGGTGTACCTGATGGCAGATCCCGTTGCCCGGACGCGAAAAATAAATCCCATGTTTCTTTGCTACCGACTGGATAAACCGATGGTCGTCCGCATTTTCAAAACCGGTTTGCAGGGTATTGTGGTCGATGTAAGCCACGGAACGCTCCGTTTTTACCCGCGGCACCCCCATGGCCTCAAATTCCAAATACGCCATGGTACCCGTAGCATCCTGTGTCAGGGTCTGGTCAATGCGAAGCCCGATGTCATTGCCAACCTCCATTTCCCCGCTCAACAGGTGTTCCCGGATAATCTTCTGTGCAATCGTATAACCCATTCGTCAAAGTCTCCTCTCAATCGTAACACGTCTTTAGGGAGGGGTTTCCCCGAGTGTTTTAAACTGTATTTTCTTTAGTATTATCTAATATTATTATTTTCTTGTCAATGTTTCAGGGTCAGAATTTTCAGTTTTTTTAAATATCTTGGAAATATTGGCATACTTTTTCTTCCTTCTGGAAAAATCTTTGGCTATGCTGGCACTCCCGCCGCCGTGGGATGTGCCTTGCCCATTTTCCGCACAAATGTTATAATAAAGCTGCGTCTTTCTGCCGCTGCCGCAGGCGGTGTATGATCCCTCGGAAAATGGGCAAACTTCTGTATTATGATTACAGAGGAGGCAAACGCAAATGAGCGAGGCAATATGGACGTCGGACAAAGAGGGCGCAGACAAGGGCGACGAAAAAGGATACACAAACGAGATTTTGGAATCCGGGTCCGTCGTCACCAACGACGGCCAGCATACGATCCACTGCCTGACCATCATCGGGCAGGTGGAAGGGCATTATATTCTGCCAAGCCAAAACAAGACCACCAAATATGAACATGTCATCCCACAGCTGGTATCCATTGAGCAGGACCCAGCCATTGACGGGCTTTTGATTCTGCTAAATACCGTGGGAGGGGACGTGGAGGCAGGGCTGGCGATTGCGGAACTGGTGGCAGGCATGAAAAAGCCGACCGTATCGCTGGTGCTGGGAGGCGGCCATTCGATTGGGGTGCCGCTCGCAGTGGCTGCAAAACATTCTTTTATTGCCCCGTCCGCTTCCATGACCATCCACCCGGTACGCATGAATGGGCTGCTTTTGGGGGTCCCGCAGACATTTGAATATTTCCAGCGTATGCAGAAAAGGATCACGCAGTTTGTCACAGAAAATTCGCAGATATCCGCGCGGCGGTTTTACGACCTTTCCATGAATACGGAAGAACTCGTCATGGATGTCGGTACGGTACTCAATGGGAAACAGGCTGTGGAAGAAGGGTTAATTGATTCCCTTGGCAATCTGTCGCAGGCGATTGATTGCCTGTATGGGATGATCGACAAGTACCGGGCGCGCATAAAGCCGCCAAAGCCGCCAAAACCAGCGTCGAAAAAAACAACCAAAAAATAAATCAGAACGATTCTTTTTCGGGGTGCAAAAACAACGGAAAAGAATTACATAAAAAGACAAACCCTTTTCATAGGATGTTAGAAAACAGGCATGGAGGGGGATTGTCATGACTGTGCTGGAAGCGATCATGCAAGGAGTGATCCAAGGGGCAACGGAATTTTTACCCGTATCAAGCAGCGGACATTTGAGCATCAGCCAGCACCTGATGGGGCTGAACCTCAATAGCCTGATGTTTGATGTGCTGCTGCATTTGGGGACGCTGCTGGCGGTGGTATTTGTATACCGCGGGCTGCTGGTACGTCTGTTTGTGACCTTTTTTTCTACCCTGCGGGAAATCGTGACTGGAAAATTCCGGTGGTCCAAACGCACCGAGGATCAAAATTTACTAGCTATGCTCTTTTTAGGGCTGCTGCCATTAGGTTTGCTGTTTCTTCCGGTGGCGGGTACAGGCAAGCAGGTAAAAGACCTTGCGGATGCGTGGGCAACAGACGGGGATATCCTGCTGGAAGGAGCCGCCCTTCTGGTGACCAGCCTGCTTTTGACTCTGGGCATCCGTGCGGACACACGCCGCGCAAACAGCCGCAGCACTTACCGGGTACGGGATGCACTGGCAGTCGGACTGGCACAATGTACGGCGGCGGTCTTTCCGGGAATTTCCCGTTCCGGGGCAACCTGGTCGATTGGCGTACTCTGCACAGTGGAGCGCAAAAAAGCATTGGACTATTCGTTTGTACTGGGGCTTCCGGCCATTTTAGCAGCTGTGGTATTATCGGTTGGCGACGCGGTCCACGAACCGCTCCAGATTGGCACAGCGCCGCTCATCGCCGGCATGACCGCAGCGGCGGCAGTTGGATTTCTGGCGATTAAAGCATTCCAATGGATGGCCGCATCCAACCGGATGAAACTGTTTGCATGGTATACGTTCGCAGCCGGGCTGGCAACGATCATCCTTGGGATTGTCGAGCATTGCACCGGGATCGCGATCTTCTCAGGAATCCCATTAACATAAATGTTTACAAAGAAAAATAACAGGTGATAAAATGGCAACAAAAAAAACTACCCGCAAGCCGGCACATACGGCGAAAAAGGGAACGGCAAACCGGCAGCGTCCAGCAGGAAAGCCGGATGTGCGCCGGAAAAAACGCAGCCAGCCGCGGGATGTGGAGGCACTCAAACGCCGGAACCAGAGGACTGCTGTGATTTTATTTGCAGCATCTATTTTACTGATGTGTCTGGTTCTGATCCGCGGGGATCATGTATGGCTCTGGGTCCATGATGTGATCCTCGGGCTGTTTGGATTTTTAAGTGTGATCTGGCCCATCCTGCTGGGGTACATATCCGTAATGATTGCACTGGGGAAATCCAAAAAACCACAGGCCGGGCTGAAAATGGTCATGATTGTAATCATTATGGCGCTGCTTTGCGGCACCGTATATATTTTCCAGTTTGGCGATTTACAGGCAACCATGCCCTTCGGGGAACGCCTTGGGAACCTGTATGGGCTTGGGCAGCAGCTCAAGAGCGCGGGATTTTTCAGCGGCCTGATCGGAAGCCCGTTTGTGGCGGTGCTGGGGGCGGTTGGCGCAAAAATTGTATCCATCCTGCTTTTATTTGTCATGGTGATGATCTTCACTGGCACCACCTTGCTCCAGCTGTTCCGTACTGTTTCAAAACCCACCCGTAAAGTCAGGGAAGGTATCCATCATGTCCGGGAACGCCGTCAGGCAGAGGAGGAATTGTGGGAACAGGAGTACGAGGAGGATGTGCAGATTGATATTCCCGTAGATGGGATCTCAAAAGCCCGCGGCGAACGTGCGGCGCGGGAATCCACGAAAAAGAAAAATGAAAAGCTCGAACGCTTGCAGGAGGCATTCCGGCAGCCGCCGCCCACTTTGGAACAAAAAGCCCCTCCTGTCCCCAAAGACCCACCCGAACCCCCTGCCCCTCTGGATAACGACGATGAATTTGAGGTTACGGTTCCAGACCTTGCAAAGCCAGAACCCATCCGGGAAGAACCGGAACCCGGTTCGGCAGCAGCAGCGGCGGCGGCTTTCATGGCAAAAGCCAAAGCTGCTCAGGAAAACCCGAAGCCGCCAGAAACTGCCCCGGAACCAGACAACCAAAACGAAGAATTCGAAATTCCGCAGGACTCGATGTCCGGTGCAGAAACCGCTTATCAATTCCCGCCATTGTCGCTCCTTCAGGCCAGTGAGGCCGCCAGCCAAAGCGATATCACGATGGAGCTGCAAACCAATGGCCAAATTCTGGTCGATACCCTCAAGAGCTTTGGGGTGCAGACGAGGATTCTGGATATCAGCCGTGGGCCGGCGGTCACACGGTATGAATTGCAGCCGGCAGCTGGTGTGAAAATCAGTAAAATCACCAACCTTTCCGATGACATCGCCATGAACCTTGCCGCGTCCGGTGTGCGGATGGAAGCGCCGATTCCGGGCAAGGCGGCAGTGGGCATTGAGGTGCCGAATAAAACCGTCAGTATTGTGCGGATGCGCGAGCTGATCGAATCCGACGCCTTTGCCGCCGCCCCAAGTAAACTGACCGTCGCACTGGGGCGTGACATTTCCGGGCAGGTCACTCTGACCGACCTTGCCAAAATGCCGCATATGTTGATTGCCGGTTCGACGGGTTCCGGTAAATCCGTTTGTATCAATTCCCTGATTGTCAGCCTGCTTTATAAGGCCAAACCGGAAGAAGTCAAATTCCTGATGGTGGACCCAAAGGTGGTTGAGCTGGGGATTTATAACGGTATCCCGCATTTGCTGGTACCCGTTGTGACAGACCCCCGCAAAGCCGCCGGCGCTTTGGGATGGGCGGTCACAGAGATGCTCAACCGTTACAAAACCTTTGCGGATAACAATGTGCGTGACCTCGCTTCCTACAACAATCTCGTTGGCGAGGGCCTGACCCGCGAGGATGGGGTGACCCTTGAGAGGATGCCGCAAATTGTCATCATTATTGACGAACTGGCAGACCTGATGATGGCAGCCCCCAATGAAGTGGAGGATTCGATCTGCCGTTTGGCGCAGATGGCACGTGCCGCTGGGATGCACCTGATTATTGCTACCCAGCGTCCGTCGGTTGACGTCATTACCGGGATTATCAAGGCCAATGTCCCAAGCCGGATTGCCTTTGCGGTATCGTCGCAGGTGGACTCCCGTACCATCCTGGACGGCAGCGGTGCAGAAAAGCTTTTGGGACGCGGGGATATGCTGTTTTCTCCGGTGGGTTCCCCAAAGCCGACCCGTGTGCAAGGGTGCTTTGTGACAGACAAGGAAATTGAAAATATTGTCCAGTTTGTCAAGCAGTCGCAGGACAGCAGTTATAGCCAAAATGTCATAGACGAAATCGAAAAAAACGCAGTTGCCGAGAAAAACAGCAAATCCGACGACAACGCAGAGAACAGCAGCGACCCCATGATGAAGGATGCGATCCAATGCGTCGTGGAAGCGGGACAAGCATCGACTTCCCTGTTGCAGCGCAGGCTGCGCTTAGGGTATGCGCGTGCCGGACGCCTGATTGATGAAATGGAGCAGATGGGCATTGTGGGGCCGCACGAAGGTTCCAAACCACGGCAGGTACTCATTACCTATCAGGAATGGCTCGAAATGAGCATGCGCCAAAATGACGAAAATAACAGTTAAGGAGGGGTGTTATGGCATTTCTGCCGATCAGCAAGCAAGACATCGAAACGCTTGGCTGGGATGTGCCTGATTTCGTACTCGTGACCGGGGACGCGTATGTGGACCATCCGAGTTTTGGGGTGGCGATCATCTCGCGCCTGCTGGAGCATTACGGGTATAAAGTTGCCATCCTCGCCCAGCCCGACTGGCGTACCACCCGGGATTTTAGCCGGTTTGGACAACCCCGGTATGGGTTTATGGTGACCTCCGGCAATATTGATTCTATGGTTGCCCATTATACCGCAGCACGCCGCAAGCGCAGTGAGGATGCCTATTCGCCCGGTCATAAAATGGGCCTGCGCCCGGACCGCGCGGTCCTCATTTATACGAAAAAAATCAAAGAAATCTATCCCCATGCACCGGTGGTGATTGCAGGGCTGGAAGCCTCTTTGCGGCGGTTTGCACATTACGATTACTGGGATGATGCGATCCGTCCGTCCATCCTGATTGACTCTGGCGCCGACCTGTTGTCCTTTGGCATGGGCGAAAAACAAACCCTTGAGATTGCACGCCGCCTTCACGATGGCGAGCCGGTTTCCATGCTGACCGATATCCGTGGCACCTGCTATGCAGTTCCCACCAGCGAGTATGAGCCCGGCCCTGCAGTGGACTGCCCAAGCTATGAACAGGTGTGCGCCTCCAAACGCGAATATGCGGTTTCGTGCCGCAAGCAGCAGGAGGAACAGGATGCGGTGCGCGGAAGGAAAGTCATCCAGCGGCATGGGGGGCTGATCCTAGTGCAGAACCCGCCCATGCCGCCGCTGTCGCAAGAGGAAATGGACAAGGTGTATGCCCTGCCCTACGAACGCACCTACCATCCCTGTTACGAAGCCCAAGGTGGCGTACCAGCCATTGAGGAGGTCGAGTTTTCGATCACCCACACCCGGGGATGTTTTGGCGCATGTAACTTTTGTTCCATTGCCTTCCATCAGGGACGCGAAATCACCACACGCAGCCGGGAATCGGTACTGCGTGAAGCCAGGCTCTTAACGGAAACCCCCCGTTTCAAAGGTTACATCCATGACGTCGGGGGACCGACAGCCAACTTCCGGCAAGTGTCCTGCGCCAAACAAAAAGAACATGGCCTGTGCAAAAACGGAAAAAAATGTCTGGCTCCCAAACCATGCCCCTTATTGGAAGTGGACCACCGGGAATACCTCGATCTGCTCCGGGAAGTACGTGCCCTTCCCAAAGTCAAAAAGGTCTTTATCCGGTCTGGCATCCGGTACGACTATCTCATGCAGGACCCCGATGAAACCTTTTTCCGGGAACTTGTTGCACATCACGTCAGCGGACAGCTCAAGGTCGCCCCCGAACACTGCTCCCAAAACGTACTCGACCACATGGGCAAGCCGCATATTCAGGCCTACCGCGCCTTTCAAAAACGCTTCTACCAGATTACCAAATCCGCAGGAAAGGAACAATACCTGGTCCCCTACCTGATGTCCTCGCATCCGGGCAGCACCCTCAAGGACGCCGTAGAATTGGCGCTGTTTTTAAAACAGGAAAAACTGCGTCCCGAACAGGTACAGGATTTTTATCCTACCCCGGGTACCATTTCCACCTGTATGTTTTATACCGGCCTTGACCCCTATACCATGCAAGAGGTGTATGTACCGCGTACGGACCGTGAAAAAGCCCAGCAGCGCGCCTTGCTCCAATATTTCAACCCCAAAAATCAGGCTTTGGTCATCGCCGCGCTGAAAGCTGCCGGACGTGCTGATTTGATCGGCTATGATGCAAAATGTCTGGTCAAACCGATGCCCGGCACGTACAGACCATCCATGGAAAAAGAAAAAGGAGGCGCATCATGCCAGCTGGCCAGCCATCCCAAAAACCGCAGCCGAACCCCAAAAAACAGGCGTCCTCCAAAGGCACGCGCCAGAAAAAACGGGCACTGACTTGGATTTCTGCCGGCATAGCCCTGCTCCTCGGCATACTGATCGTCATTTTATGGGCTGCCGGTACTTTCAAACCGCTTTCCTCCCTGCTGGGGCTGGAAGATTTTTCGCTCACTGCCGAACAGTACCCCTTTGCCATGCACGTACTGGACGTCGGGAAAGCCGATGCGATTTTACTGGAATGTGACGGGCATTTTATGCTGGTGGATGGTGGTACTGTGGATCAGGGACGCCCGGTGCGGCAATACCTGACCCGCCGCGGAGTGACACAGCTGGACTATGTGGTGAATACCCATCCAGACAAAGACCATATCGGCGGTTTGGCCACAGTTTTGGAACACATTCCGGTCAGCCATTTTCTGACCTCCGTACTGCCGGAAGGCAAGGCTCCAGACAGCAAAGAGTACCAAGCCACCATGGAAACCGTTGAAAAACGCCACATTGCCCAACAGACCGTTTCCGCTGGGGATACTTTCCCCTTAGGTCCAGCCTATGTGGAAGTTCTGGCTCCTATCACTATGGCGGACGATACCAACAATAATTCTATCGTCATGCGTGTCACTTTCGGAAAAACCGTATTCCTCCTGACCGGGGATGCCGAGGAACCGGAAGAAATCAGCCTGTTAAAAAGCGGTACGGATTTGTCGGCCGATGTACTCAAAGTCGGCCACCACGGCAGCAATACTTCCACCAGCCAACAATTTTTAGAAGCCGTGTCGCCAAGCTATGCTGCCATCTCTGTGGGAAAAGACAGCAATGAGCTTCCCAAAAAGAAAATTTTAAAACGTCTGGAATCCGCTGGCGCCGCCATCTTCCGCACGGATCTCAACGGTACCATCCTGTTTGGCAGCGACGGCCATACCATACAAGTCCACCTCGAGAAACCATAAAGAAAGAAGGATGTTTTCATGAGCAGAACTGTCATGATCGACCGCTTTGAAGGTACTTTCGCTATCTGTGAAGGCGAAGGCCATGGAAAAGAAATCAAACTGTACGCCATCGAAATCACCGAGCTTCCCAAAGGCGCCAAAGAGGGCGATGTTCTGGAAATCAGCGATGACGGCACTCTCTCCATTGACGAAAAGGCTACACAGCTGCGGCGTTCCAAAATCAAAAAAATGCAGGATTCCCTCTGGGAAAATTAACTGCAAAAAGAGCGCAAGACCGATGATGGTCACTGCGCTCTTTTTTATTTTGTCATTTTTTCCAGAAGGTCCATAATCTCACTGATTTTCTCCTCCTGCTCGCGGACATCCTGCTTTTGGAACGCCTGTTTGACACAGCTGCCCAAATGCGATTCCACTACCAGACGGTTTGCTTTCCGCAGGATCGCTAAAACAGACAAAATCTGGTTGGAAATGTCCATACAATACCGGTCATCATCGATCATTTTCAGCACGCCGTCAAGCTGGCCGCGCGCGGTTTTGAGCAGGCGTTCGACAGCGCTGTGGTCGGCAACCATAGAAGATCATCCTTTCGCGGGATTATTTGCTTTCAATCGAAACAGCCTCAAAACCTTCCTCATTGACTGCATCCAGCAAAAGCTGATCCTCCACATTGACTGCCAGTTGGATCGTGGCGGTTTTCCGGGCAAGGTCCACACAAGCCGAATCGACCCCGGAAATCGTACCGAGAACTTTCTCCACACTGCGTTTGCAATGGTCACAACTCATGCCTTCAATTTTCATCACTTTGGTAATCATCGTAATCTCCTCACTTTGTATGATAGTTTGTGCAAAAGACGTCACAGATACCTGATGGTCCTGCGAGAGGTCTGGGTTGGCAACCAAGGGGGATGGTTTTAAGAATCTGGGTCGAAAGAATTTCAGGCGCAGGGCGTTGGCGACCACGCACACCGAACTGAAGCTCATAGCCGCGGCTCCAAACATGGGGTTTAAACGCCAGCCTAACAGGCTGAAAAATACGCCGGCAGCCAGCGGGATTCCGATACTATTGTAAAAGAAAGCCCAGAATAAATTTTCCCGGATATTGCGGATCACAGCTTTGCTTAACCGGATCGCAGTCACAACATCAAGAAGGGAATTTTTCATCAGCACAACATCCGCAGATTCGATGGCAATATCCGTACCCGCGCCAATCGCGATGCCGACATCCGCGCGGGCCAGCGCAGGCGCGTCATTGATGCCGTCGCCCACCATGGCAACCCGATGCCCTGCTTCCTGCAAACGCCGGATTTCCAACTCCTTGTCCTGCGGCAAAACCTCCGCAACCACACGGTCAATGGGCAGCTCTTTGCGGATCGCCTGAGCCGTACGCTGATTGTCGCCGGTAAGCATGACAACCTGTAATTTCAGCGCCTTCATTTCTTCAATCGCCTGATGGCTGCTGGGCTTGACCACATCGGCTACCGCCAAAATGCCCAGCAGTCCCTGACGGTTCGCAAAATACAGCGGGGTTTTGCCTGCGTCGGCAAACGTATGGCTCATCTCTAACAGGTGCCCCACTGGAATATGGTTTTCCTCCAAAAACGGGAGGTTCCCGGCCAGACAGGTCTGTCCGTCAACACTGGCAATCACGCCGCGCCCGGAAACAGACTGGAAGTCTGTCACCTCCTTGAGTGGGATTTCAAGCTGCTGGGCGTATTGTACTACCGCATCGGCTAACGGATGCTCCGACGGCTGCTCCAGCGACGCGGCAATTGAAAGGAATTCCGCAAGGGAAAGGCTGTCCGCATGGACGCAGTCCGTCACTTTGGGTTTGCCTTCGGTGATGGTGCCGGTTTTATCAAGGACCACCGTATCGACCGTATGGGCAATTTCGAGCGCCTGGGCGGACTTAATTAAAATCCCATGCTCCGCGCCCTTTCCCGTACCGACCATAATGGCCACTGGGGTTGCCAGACCCAGCGCACACGGGCACGAAATGACCAGTACCGCAATGCCAATCGACAAAGCAAATTCAAACGACGCGCCCACACACAGCCACACAATCAAGGCGGCCAGCGCAATCCCCATCACGACCGGGACAAAAATACCGCTGATTTTATCCGCCAGCTTGGCAATCGGCGCTTTGGACGAACTGGCCTCCTCGACCAACCGGATAATCTGTGCCAAGGTGGTATCAGACCCGACCTTTTCCGCGCGTAAATGGAAAAACCCGGTCTTATTGATGGAGGCAGCAATCACGGTATCCCCCTCGTGTTTTTCCACCGGGATGCTCTCCCCGGTCAGGGCAGACTGGTCCAGGGAGGACGCCCCCTCGATCACCACGCCGTCAACAGGGACTCTTTGTCCGGGGCGTACCACAACCGTATCGCCCACTACCACATCCTCGACAGGGATTTCCTGTTCCTGCCCGTCCCGGATCACAACGGCCGTTTTCGGCGCAAGATCCATCAGTTTGGTAATGGCTTCGCTGGTTTTCCCTTTGGAACGCGTTTCCAAATATTTGCCAAGGGTAATCAGGGTCAGGATCGTGCCGGCGGACTCAAAATACAGATCCATCGTATAGTGCGAGACCACATCGGGCAGCCCGTGGCCCAGGCCATAGCCAATCTCGAAAATCGCAAAAATCCCGTAAACCACCGCCGCCGCAGACCCAATCGCAATTAGCGAATCCATATTTGGCGACAGCCGGAACAGCGATTTGAAGCCAACCTGATAATATTTCCGGTTCACATATAAAATCGGGATGGTCAGCAAAAGCTGTGTGAAGGCGAATGTGACCGCATTTTCATTGCCATGGAACCCCGGCGGCAACGGCAAGCCCATCATGTGCCCCATGGATACGTACATTAACGGGATCAGGAAACAAAAGGATAGGATTAACCGGTTGCGCATGGGTTTGAGCGCGTCCTTGCCCGATGGGGAAACGGTTGGCTTTGCCGCGGTCTGTTTGGTTTCGGGGTTGCTGACGGCGGCGCCGTATCCGGCATGGGCAACCGTTTCGACAATCCGCTCCGGCGTGACAGCCGATGCGTCAAAATCTACGGTCATGCTGTTGGTGAGCAGGTTGACATTGACCTGCTCAACACCCGAGAGCTTGCGGACAGACCGTTCTACCTTTGCCGAACACGCCGAACAGCTCATGCCTGTGACATGGAACTTCTGATGCAAAAAACCACCTCCCACCCCCCTAGGGGGGTGTATGTTTGTTTTTACTATACTACTAAAGTTGTCCCCTGTCAAGGATTTTATGCGGGGGAACGGTCAGGGAAAAAATTTGCACACCGGGCAGTCGTAAAAACAGGCGATTTTATGGATCATGTAGAGGCTGGGCATGGTGGAGCCTAATTCATAATAGCTGTAAGTCGAACGGTCGATGTGCAGCCCCTGTGCCACTTCATGCTGGCGCAGGCCATGTTTTTCACGCAGTTCGATCAAGGTTTTCCGCACGTGCAGCCGGAATTTTTCCTCTTGGGTTGGCCTTGGGTGATAAACCATCTTCATAATGCTCGTCCTTTCCATACTACGGAATATGATTAATAATTATACTGTAAAACACATGTGATTTCAAGGAATATCGTAGTATAATTTTCGGATAATAGTAGTAAAGTGGGCGTAGATATGAATATTCTGGATCGGATTAATCAACTGAATAATGAACGGGACTGGACTTCTTACAAATTATCAGAATATTCTGGTGTGCCGCAATCTACCATATCAGGCTGGTACAACAAAAATATGGTCCCCTCGGTTGCCACATTGGAAAAACTTTGCAAAGCGTACGGAATCACCATGGCGCAATTTTTCCTGACCTCCAACGAACGCCTGGACCTTACCGATGACCAAAAGCGTCTGCTGAAGGAATGGGACATCCTCTCGCCCAAAGATAAAGAACGCATTTTCACCATCCTGCAATGGATGCAGGAACCAAAATAAAAACCGCAGGAGTTCTCCCACTCCCGCGGTTTTTTATTGCTACAATACACACAAATTCTCTTTACGCCTTCTTCACAGCGACCGCATAGTCTACCTTATGGGAATCGTCCCACTTTGCGGAAACCAGATAATACCGCACATCCTGCCCGCCAAAGTCCACCTCAAATTCGTATTGCCCCGCCTCTGCGCCCAGCTGGTACGGCACATCCGTCCATGGCTCTGAGTTGCCGGGTGCCGATGATACTGTGATTTCCTTTGGGTCATACTTCCCAAAATCAAACCGGAGCTTTGTATGGTCCCCTACCACATCCGGCGCGCCGCCGTCCTGAAACTTCCGCTCAAAAGCCTCGTGAGGGCCTGTGGTGCAGTAAACCGCACCACCCCAATATTCTGGGAATGTTTCGGTTTGCAGCTGCTTGCCAGCGCTGTCCGTCACCGCAAAGGGGACCGTTTGGTAATCCTCGCATTTCGTGATGTCTATTTTCGCCTGCACAGACGGTTCGTCCTCCTGTGCCGATCCCTGCGACACCTTGCCAGTCTGCCCGGCGTCTGCTACGGTACCCAAAAACAGCGGAATCCCGGTTTTACGATCCAGAATCGCATACAAAAACGGACGGTCAAACACAAGGGTTTTCCGCTCCCGCTCTACCGGCACTCCCGCCCCGAACAACATAACGGTCGTAACCGCCGCCGCAGAGGTTCCGTGTTCGTTGACATCAATCGTGGTTTTTTGTACCACCCTGTCTATCCAAAGCTCCTGCTCACTGACAGCGGAAAAATCAGCAGCCTTGCTGTCAAACGCATCCCGAACCCCCATCGCCTGCAAGGAAGCATTCAAGTCATTGGACACTTCATAGCGGAATTTGGGCAAATAAGCATCCAAATCCACGTTCGGTTTGGTATGGTTGACAAGGTCCAGCCATTCGCCGGCGGTCATGTTGTTGACCACATCCGAAAGCGTTTTGCCTTCTTTGGGCATCAGTGCCACAAAACTGAAATTTGAATTGCGGTAAGGCCGGATCATCCCACATGCCAAATCAGATTCCAGATAACCGTTCCACATATGCATAAAATCGACGTTAGTTTTTTTGCCGTCCGCTGCCGTAAACACACGCTGGGAAATATATTTCGGTTCCACTGGGTCCAACCATGGCATCTCAAAGAATGCCGTATTCATCAGCACCATGAGCGACGCCGGGGACAACTGGTCTACCGCCTGCTGGATTTTTCCATTGGTTTGTTTGCTCGCCCACTCGTTCATGGTACGCAGGGCCTGATCCGTCTGGCCAAAATCAATGGTATAGGCACCAGCATGGAAAAAATCCGCATTATTCTGCAAAAAACCCTCCTTGACTGCAAGGTCTTTGTGAAGCCATATAGCATTGGCCAAAGAAAAGCTCTGCGAATCACTGATATCATCCCTCATCCCGGATTCCAGATCCATCAGCCCCTGCGACCACTGGAGATAAGCCTGATTAAGCTGCTGCTGTGTCAGCTCCCCGTTTGCAAGGCACTGTAACAGCTGTTTCTGGGTATTGCCCCCGGCACCATTTGTGACCATCCCCAACGCCAGCACTGACGAAACCGGGGATACCAAAGAATTTTGACGCTCCTGCCATGTATTGCGGAACATCTGCAACGAAAAATCTACGGTAGCATTGGCGAATTTTCCCTGTATCTCCTCGGACATCGGTTCCACAGAGGTTGGCTGTGCGGTTATATTTGCCATAAGGTCACCAGACTGCGCATCGCAGCCAGCCAAAACTGAAGCGCTCATCAGGGCGGCCAGCGCCAGCGCCAGGGTCATTTTTCCCAAACGGTTTTTCCTTCTCTTTTTCATCTTAGAACCTCCTTAAGATTCCCCCTGTGCCAACGGGTCTGTAACCGTACCCAAAAACAGCGGCAGGCCAGAGTCATTCTCCACAATGGCATACAGGAACGGACGGTCAAAATCTACGGAATGCTCGGAGATCATAGCGCCTGTCTCTTTGATCTCCACAAGCGTTGCCGCTCCGGCTTTGGTTCCGAGTTCGTCCACCTCAATGAAGGTCTTTTGCAGAACCTGCCCGATATATGTCCCCGGTGCGAGGTTGGAGAAATCAGCCTCCCCTTGAAACGCATCTGTAAGCCCCATGGTTTGCAGGGCATCGTTGAGCTGTTTGCCATACGAATACTTAAATTTCGGCAACTGGTATCTGACATGCCGCTCTGGATTTGAGCCTTCCCCATCCTCCGGGGGTTTCATCTGCGACCACGACGCCTGTGCCGGCAAGGGGTCTGTCACCTTCTGGCGCGACAAGGCAAGGAAACGTTCCCCGGTCAGGGTGGAGAGATATTCCTCCAGCGAAACCCCCTCGTCCGGCAGGAGCGCAAGGAAACTATACCGCTCATCGGCATAGGCTTTTTTGATCCCCTGCACCTGTTCCCCCTGAATATAAAAAGCATCGTCGCTGTCACTGCTCATGAAATCTACGGAAACCTTTTGCTGATCGGAAATATGGAAATCCTGTTTGTGCGTGCCGGACGCCTCAAAGGGGATTTTCCAGTCCATTTCAAAATAGAGCGTATTGATTAGGTATAACAGCGTATCCGGGGAAATCTGATCGACCAGTTTGGTAATTTTGCCGTTGGTATGCTCGGATACCCACTGATTGATGGCATCCCGGGTGGCAGGGTCGGAAAAATCCATCTGATAAGCCCCGGCATCAAACGAGTCTGCATTCGCCTGCAGGAACTCCTTTTTTACAACAAGGCCGTCATTGCTGCGAAGCCAGATCGAATTTGCCAGGCTGACTATGCCATCCTGTTCCCCGCGCAGCTGAGTGATCCATGTGCGGTACGCCTGATTGAGCTGATCCTGACTGAAAACGCCATCCCCCAACAGGGACAGGAATTGCGACTGGGTATCCCCTGCCGCGCCGTTTGCGGTCATGGCAAGCGCACAGCCCGCGGATATCGGCGAAAGCAACGAATTCTGATCCTTCTCATGGGCATGGCGGAACAGCTCCAATGAAAAATCAGCGGTAGCCATCCGAAACGCCGTTTGGAGATTTTCCGACAAAGGGCTATCCGACAAAGCACGTGCCGTAACCCCCTGCATGAGGTCACCGGAAGTGGGTGCTGGTTCGCGTGTGCCTGACTGCTGTATCGTACCTGGCTGCGCGTCACAAGCGGAGAGCATCATAGGGGCAGCGCAGAAACCTGCCAGCAACAGGCAAAACAAAATCTTACGACTTTTCATATCATCAACTCCTTATGGATTTGGATTTTCCACCGTGCCGAGAAAAACTGGAAGCCCAGACTCATCCAGCACAGCAAAGAGAAATGGGCGGTCAAAGGTCAGGCGGCAGGTGGCAACGGGCATAGACATACGTGAAATTCCCGCATAAGTCCCCGCTGCGGCTTCGGTCCCGGTTTCGTCAATGGAAAACACCGCTTTCTGAACCACTTCATCTAAGTATAAGCCATCCGCCTCACTGGAAAGGCTGCTGAAATCCGCCGATGCTCCAAACACTTCGGTTAATCCCATCGCTTGCAGCGGTTCATTCAGACGGTGTTCCCCTTCCACCTTGAACTTTGGAAGCTCGTATTCTGCAACTCCCTGTTCCTGTCCAACCAGATCCAAAAATTCCCCGGCAGTCAGGGTGGATAAATATTCTGTCAGGGAAATCCCTTCCTTGGGCAGCACAGCCACAAACTGGTAATTCGAATTGGAATATGCCTTTTTGATCCCTTGAGCCCTGTCGTTTTGCAAATAATGGTCAACCCCATACATAAAATCAACCGTAGCCACAGTACCGTCAGCGGAGTGGAACTCCATAGGTTTCGTTGTGCTCTCAGAAAATGGGGTTTGCCAGTTCATCTTCAAAAATACTGCATTGATGAGGTACATTTGCGCCGCAGGATCGACTTCATCCATCAAGCTGCTGATCTTCCCCTTGGTGTGTTCAGACACCCATGCATTCATGCGCTGTACCGCAGAGGTTTGGGAAAAATCGAGCTGGTATGCACCCGCATCAAAATATTCCGCATTGGTATGCAGGAACGTCTCTTTCACAGAAAACCCCTTGGCAAACCAAATCGAATTTGCGATTGTCAGGACAGCCTGTTCCTCATCCGACTCCAGCCTCTGCCTCCAATCCAAATAAGACTGGTTCATCTGTTCCAGCGAAAGCTCGCCTTGTCCCAGCACATCCAGAAACTGGGTAAGCGTATTGCCCGACGTACCATTCGCTGTCATCCCCAATACCAGCGCTGCCGATGCCGGGCTGATTAGGGTATTTTCCGTTGGCTTCAGACTTTCCCGGAGCAGTCCGAGAGAAAACTCCATAGTCGCCTGCTCAAAGCCTGTTTGGTCCTGTGCAGTTTCCATGTGGGAACCCTTCTGGCTTGCTGCCATGTCCAGTTCCTGTGAGGACCCTGCAGCAGGAACACTGCCAAACAGTACCTCTCCCTGTTCTGCCAACGGCTGGGACGGGGAAATCTCGGTCATAAGATCTGTAACATCTATTGGGGCCATAGAGCCAGCCACCTCCCTCAACGAACGCTGGGATACCGGGACAACCACTGCACAAACAATCGCAGCCGTCACCACGGGCATTGCCAGCGCCCACCAGTATTTTTTCTTTTTGGGCGTCTTTCTCTGTGCTGCCCGCTCACGTACGGCCTGTTTTTGCTCGGCTGTTAAGTCAAGGCCCGGCAGCGCATCCTCCACAATCTTTTGCAGATGCTCCAAACGCTCCAAAGGATTCATTCCCGATCCCCCCTCTCCAGTTCTGCCCTGAGAAGCTCGCGCGCCCGTTTGAGCCGCACCGACACCGTATTCGGACGTTTCCGCAAAACCCGCGCGATCTCCCCCACACTCAAATCCTGATAATAACGCATTAAAATCACTTCCCGGTAATCGTCCGGCAGCTGGTACACCAGATTGAGTAATTCCATCGAATCCGTATCGCAGCTTTGTCCGGAACCCGCCAACACCGATATGGATGGGTCCATAGGGATCTCCCGGTACGACGGCTTTCTCATATAATCCTTACAAATATTCAATGCAATCGCAGTAATCCACGTTTTTTCACTGCTCTTTCCTGAAAAACTCCCATATTTGCAGTACGCCCGGTACAAGGTGTCCTGCACCGCCTCCTGCGCCAGATGTTCGTCCTTCAGGTATAAGTAACATAACCGCATGAGTGGCTGACTGTAGCGATCCATCAGCCGCTCTATGTCCGGTTCGCCGTCGCTAACGGCCCCGGTTTGGAAGAAAATCAGCATGCTTTCAGATCCCTCCTCACATCATTAGACGGACCATCCTGCCCCAATGTGACAAGTTCTGGTAAAAAATTTTTTCCCGGCAAAATAAAAAACCGCTGAGCATACGCTTCAGCGGTTTTATGCGACCAGACCTATAAGCCGAGTTCTGTCTTGGACAGCCATCTATCTTGACCGCCTGTTGCCAGACGGTTCACGCCACCTTCTCGAAACGTGCCGGGCCAGCACAAAATGTTTCTCTGCGGTGTTGCTCCGAATAGGGTTTACATAGCCGTACGGTCTCCCGCACGCTGGTGGGCTCTTACCCCGCCTTTCCACCCTTACCCCGGAAACCGGGGCGGTATCTCTCTGTTGCACGATCCCTAGGGTCGCCCCCGGCGGCCGTTAGCCGTTATTCTTGCCCTGTGGAGCTCGGACTTTCCTCAGATACAGGCTTTCGCCATATACCCGCGGCTGCCCGGCCTGCTCGCATTCTCATTGTAGCGGATCGGGCGGGATGTGTCAAGGAAAATTTTTCTCTCCTGCCCCCTTTAGGAGCAAGGACAGCCCGCCCGGCCCATCAAAGATCGCGGTATTTCTTGAGCTTACGCATTTTCTTTTTCTTTTTGTTGTAAACCACTGCCAAAATAATATACAGGATTAGCAAAACAAGAATAATGGAGGCGATCACAAGGAACCATACAGAGGTAACAATATTTTTGACAACTGCAAGGGAATGAAGCCATTCACTGCGTTCCACCGACTCCGCAGCCACCAAATTGACCGTCGTAAGCTCCTGATTCGCGTAAGTATAGGTGGCAGTGCCGATAATGTCGCCTTTTTTCACCGGCGCTTCCACACGTTCCGGCAGATCGAAGTTGACAAGGATACTGTTCACGGAAACGTCCGCAGGAAGGATGGTGGAAAAACTTTTTTCTGCAGTCAGCAGCAGGGTATCCTGATCCCAGGCATAGTCCAGCGGAAGGTCGGTGACGGTATCGGTTGAGGAAACAATCGACTTTAACTCCAGCTCACTAAACGCCCATTGATAGAGCTTTTTGGAATCAATCATTTCGCCATGCTGTGCAATGGAGCGTCCATTGGCATCCACAGAGGGCGACCCCAACGCCACGCACAAGTAACTATACCCATTGCGTACCGCTGTGGACACCAGACAATACCCTGCCTGGTCATGGGCGCCAGTCTTGATCCCCTTGGCGTACTGATAATAATACCCGCCTTCGGCATTAATACTAATCATTTTGTTGGTAGTATAGAGAGTACGGGAATGGTTCACAACACTGGTGGCAGGCAACGTATACGAAACCGTAGACGAAACCTCCGTAAAATAAGGCAACGTCATGGCGTACTTGGTAATCAAATAAAGGTCATTCGCTGTGGTATAGTGGTTGTCGTCGTGCAGGCCGTGGGGGTTGGCAAAATGCGTATTGCTGCATCCCAGTTCGGCGGCTTTCTGGTTCATCAGGTCCACGAATTTGGACATGTCGCCGTTTGACACATAGTCTCCCAGCACGACCGAAGCGTCATTGCCTGATGGCACCATCAAGCAGTAAAGCAGCTGCATGGCGGTAAATGTTTCGCCGGCTTTCAGGCCCGCCGTCGAACTTCCCGTACCTTCGAGGACCGACAACACCTCCGGCTTTACCGTAATCTTGGTCCCCTCCAAGTCGCTGATCTGCTCACAGGCAACGATGAACGTCATAATTTTCGTACAAGACGCTGGTTCCAGCTTCATGTCGGCATTTTTCTCATAGACAACGGTATCGCTGTCGAGATTGACCAGCACGATCCCTTTGGAATTGGTATCAAAATCAATATGGTACGTCGCGGCGCTGACGGTCACGAACGGGCAAATCACACTCAGGATCAAAAACAAAGAAAATAAGCACAAGAGCTTTTTTTTCATGGAACTTTTTCCTCCAATATGATATCATAAATAAAGTATACCAGCTATTGAAAAAAAAGGAAAGAGGATTCCCAGAAGATTCACGAAAAAGACACATCATAGGGGGAAATCCACAGGAAGGAGTACAATTTTGGTTTACGTGACAGGAAATATCCACGGGGAATGGCCGGTATTTGACGGGCCGGGGTATCAGAAATTAAAGGCGCATGACACCTTGATTATTTGCGGGGATTTTGGATTTTTGTGGGAAGGCACGCAGGAAGAACAGGACGCTGTCAAACGGCTCGAAGAAAAGCCGTATACGATCCTGTTTGTAGATGGTTCGCACGAAAATTTCGACCTTCTGGAACAATACCCTGTGGTGGAATATGCAGGCGGCCAAACCCACCAGCTTGCGGCAAATGTTTACCACCTGATGCGGGGGCAGATTTTTAGCATAGAGGGGAAAACCTTTTTCGCGTTTGGCGGAGGGGAAAGCGAAGAAAAACAGTTTTATATCGAAGCGGAAAAATGGTGGCCGCGTGAAATGCCGACCATTCAGGAAATGGAGGACGGGGTACGCCGTTTATACAAGATGAACCTTCAGGTGGACTACCTGATCACGCACACACCCGCGCCCAAAGCGCGTACCACCTACGTGCCGGGACAGGTACAAACCCAGCTGGAAGCCTTTTTTGAGGAGATTGTGCGGGAAGTACAATATGAGCGGTGGTTTTATGGGGCGGAACACATTGACCGTGTAGTAACCGAAAAGCATATCGCTCTGTTTTACAACGTGATCCCAGTAGATATGCCGACCAAAAAAATCCCCAAAGGCAAAGACAAACGCGAGGACAGCCGGGTACGTATGAAGGAAAAACGCGGGGGATTCTTCCGGCGGCGGTAACAGGAGGGCAAGCATGAAAATTCTGCATACATCGGACTGGCATTTGGGACGCATGATTTATGGGCGTTCGCTGCTGGAGGATCAGGCGTACTTTTTGGAACACAGCTATTTCCCTGCACTGGAACAGCACCATCCCGACGCTGTAATTTTAGCAGGGGATATTTTTGACCGTCAAATTGCATCCATTGACGCGATCCGTCTGTTTGGACGGGTCCTCACACACATGTATGAAAGGGGGATTCCGTTGATTGCCGTCGCAGGCAACCACGACGGAGCCGACCGTCTGGCTGTTGGGACCGATTTATTGCGGCAAAGCGGGATTCACCTGCTGACCAGCCTTGACACCCTCAGCCATGCCGTCCATCTGGAACGCGATGGGCAACAGGTGGAGATCTATGGCATGCCCTACTGCGACCCGGCAGCTGCCCGGCAGTTTCTGGGTCAGGAGGATTTGCACGGCTTTGACGCAGCTTACCGCACCTTGCTCCAGCCTATCCGGGAAAACCGGAACCCAAACGCCTATGCGATCCTTGTGGCGCATTGCTTTGTGGCGGGCAGCCAGACCAGCGATTCCGAAAGCGCGGTTTACGTCGGCGGAAGCGGCGAGGTACATACGGACGCCTTTGATGGGTTTGACTATATTGCGCTTGGCCATTTGCACCGGGCACAGCGGGCTGGCAGGCATGGATGGTACAGTGGGTCACCGCTGAAATATTCGTTTGACGAGGAAACCCACAAAAAGTCTATGGCTCTGCTCACGATCGAAAACGGCCAGTGCCACACGGAACTCTTGCCCATTGAACCACTGCGGGATATGCGTACCATCGAAGGGACGCTGGAAGAACTCCTGGAACTGGGGAAAACACAGCGGCAGGAGGACTATTTATGGATTCGGATTCAGGGAAAGACACCCGTTTACCTCCCAGCCGAACAGCTTCGCCCATACTACCCGAACCTGCTCGCGATCCAATGCGAATGGCTCCAGCAAGACACGGATTTAGAAAGCGGACAAGGCAGGCTGCGGGAACAGCTCATCGGACGCCGGATTGATGAAAAAATGGTTTTGCAGGAATTTTTCCGGCAGGTTTGCGGCACACAGGCCACTGAGGACGAAGAACAGTTATTTTTAGAAATTTTTGAACAGGTACAAAGAGAGGAAACGGAACCATGAAACCAGTCTTATTGAATATGCAGGCGTTTGGACCGTATGAAGAAATGGTAACCGTAGAGTTTGCGCGTTTGGGCGAGCATCCGATTTTTCTGATTACCGGTCCAACCGGCGGCGGCAAAACGACCATTTTAGATGGGATGTGTTTTGCGCTGTACTGCCGGGCCACAGGCGCACGCCGCAGTTGGGAGAGTATGCGGAATACCGCGGTGCCGGATAGCCAGGCAACCATGGTAGACTTTTCCTTTGAACTCGGGGACGAAGAATACCGTTTTTGCCGTTCCCAGATGGTACATAAGGTGCGCGGGAGCGGGCGCCGGGAAATCCGCGAAGAACATGTGTGTTACCGCAAAAGAAACGGGGAGTGGGAATTGCTGGCAAGCGGGAGTGAAACCAAGCTGCGCGAACAGGCTCAACAGCTGCTGGGTCTAAGCTGCGAACAATTCTCGCAGGTGATTGTGCTGCCACAAGGGGACTTCCTGAAGCTGCTGCGGGCAAACTCCAATAACAAAGCGGAAATTTTACAAACCCTATTTGCCACAAAGCTCTGGGCGGACATTGCCAAACGGTGTAAAAACAAGGCCGATGAAATGACCCAAAAAGTCGGCGAATACCGCGGCGCCAGACAAGCTGTGTTAGAACGGGAAGGCGTCGAAACAAGGGAAGCTCTCGAAGAAAAGAACCGTCAAATAAAGGACGCTGCGGCACAACAGGAACAACAAACCACCGGACTGCAAGCACGTCTGGAACAGCACACCACAGAAGTCCTGAAAGCCAAGGAGACCCTTCGCAAACTGGAACAACAGTCCCTTGTAACGCAGCGTATAAAAGAACTGCAAGCACAGCGTCCGGAAATCGAAGCATGGCGGGAGCAAGCCGTTTTAGGGCGCAAAGTGCAAAAGGTACTGCCGTATGTGCAGGCATGGAAGCAGGCGCATCAGGATTGTGTGGAGAAAGAATCCGGCAACACACACGCCCGGCAAACCTTCCACAAATCCCAACAGGATCTCGCGCAGGCCAAACAGAACTGTACCGAAATCCCCCAGTGGCATACCTGTGCGGATGCGTGCAGCCGCAAACAAATCCAGCTCCAGGAGGCATATGAAAGCGCAGTGCGTTTGCAGGATATTGGCAGGCAGCTCGATGCGAAAGAAAAACAAATCAGCGAACAGTCCAAAGAAAAAACACAGGCAGAACAGGCTCTTGCCCTTGCACAGAAGCGTCTGGAAAAGGGGCGGACATGTGTTCAGGACGTACAAACCGAAATGCAGAAATTGCCGGAATGGATGCAGGAGGTACAGCGTCTGGAAAAAGACTGGAAACGTGTGCAGGAATATCAGAGTATGCAGGCCGCATGGGAAGCTGCGAAACAAACGTCGGAAGCCGCCGAACAGGATCGGGAAAAATGTGCGGTACAGGAGGAGGTCGCACGCGGGCGTTTGGAACAGGAGGAAGCGGGACTGCGTCAGGATCAAGCCCATTCGCTCGCCACAACGCTTCAGGAGGGGATGGCATGCCCCGTATGCGGCTCCACACACCACCCCTCCCCTGCCGCACATCCCGCTGGTTACGATGCCAAAAAGCTGCAATTTTTACGGGTGTCCGTACAGGAACTCGGTCAGCAGCTGCGCCAAAAAGAACAGGTTTCACAGGTCGCCCGCGGGAAGCTCGAGCAGTGTACCGCACAATTCGAGCCCCTGCGTAAAGAATGGGAAACGCACCCCCTCGACAAAGCCGTTTTGAGCATCCAATTGGAGAAAGCAAGGGAAAGGTTGAAAAATGGGCAAGCGGCGGCGAAAAAACTCGACCGTTACCGCGCCGAAATGGAAAAAATCGAAACCGGGCAAACCCAGGCACAGCAAACCCAAGAAAAAGCTGCACAGCTTCTGATGCAGCTCGAAAAAGATGCCGCTGTTTTGCGTGCGTCCAAGGAGGAACTCGCCCGGCAGATTGGCTCCTGCACCTCCCCGGAAGAACTGCAACAAAAACAACAGGAATGTTTGAGAGAAGCCCAGCGTTATACCCAAAAGATCAAACAAGCCGAACAGCAGTTAACGGCGGCGGAAACCGCTTTGGCTGTGGCACAGTCTGGGCAGGCGACGGCAGAAAAAGCGGAACAAGAAGCAAAAACGGCGTTATCAAAAGCACAGGAAACTATGCGGCGCCATGCCGAAAAGGCTGGGCTTCCCCCTGACCTTTGCTGGGAAACCATACAAACCGACGAAGATGTTTTAGCCCATTTGGAACAGCGGATTGCAGAATATGAACGGGAATATCACAGCGTACAGGAGCAGTCTAAGGTTCTCCACGACGGGTTAGCAGGCATCACACCGCCCGACTTAGACACCCTCGAACAGACACAAAAGGAGTTGCAGAACCAGACCCAGCAGGCCGCACAGCAGTTAGGGAACTTATTGCGGCAGTTAGAAACAGGCAAAAAGTCTCTGGAGCAATTGGACATACTTGCAGAAAACGGGCGTTCGGCGGAGGAAAATTTCGCCAAAATCGACCGCCTTGCAAAGCTGCTTCAGGGAAAAAACCCACTGAAAATCCCATTGCAACAGTTTGTACTGGGCATTATGCTCGACGACGTACTTTCCTATGCAAACCGTTTCTTTTCCATGCTCAGCCAAGGGCGTTACAGTCTGCGACGCGTTTTGGGGAACACCCGCGGAAACGCGCTCGGCGGGCTTGACCTTGAGGTACTCGATGCCCATGCTGGCGGGGCGCGTTCCATTGAAACGCTCTCTGGCGGCGAACAGTTTTTAGCATCGCTGTCTCTGGCGTTCGGACTGTCCGATGTCGTACAAAGCTATTCCGGGAGCGTACGGCTCGACTCCATCTTTATTGACGAGGGCTTTGGTTCCCTCGATCAGGACACTCTCGATACTGCCATGAAAGCCCTCTCCCAAATCCAAAAGCTGGGGCGTACCATTGGGATTATCTCGCATGTCAGCGAACTGAAAGGGCGCATTGCCGCACGTCTGGAAGTCCGGCATAAAGCATCGGGCGGGGCTGGCATTACTATGGTCTGCGCGGAATAAGGGAAATTAAAAACAGGCTGCCTGATATTCAGACAGCCTGCTTTTCTATTCCAAAGGCCGTTCACCCTATACAGCCCTCCTGGAACAAGACAGATTATTTATTTGCGTGGCTCTTCACGTCGTCGTATTTGACATAAGGAGCAACCATACCTTCCGCCGGGTCAATTTCAACCTGGATGAATTCTGGATAGGAAGTTTCCTTCAGGCCAAAGGCTGCAACGTCGGTACCAGCAGCTTCCGCTTCACGGGTAACCCGTACGCCAATGGTGAACTTGAGGACTGCATAAACAACAGTCATCGCAGCTGCGCCGAAGCCCAGAACTGCTGCACAGCCGAGCATATTGACGCCGAGGAGGTGTCCGCCGCCGCCAAAGAATACGCCGGCTTCACTGTTCAGGCCATCGGCAAAGAAGCCGCAGCCGAACATCCCGATGGTACCGGAGACACAGTGTACGGCAAATGCGCCAACTGCATCGTCGATGTGGAAGACTTCGTCCACCAGACGCAGGGCACCATACATGCCAAGGCCAGCTGCCAAACCGATGATTGCGCCGCCCCAAAGCGGAACCGCGTCACAGCAGGAAGTAACCGCAACCAGACCAGCCAGAGGAGCATTGATGCCCATAGCAACGCTTGGTTTGCCTTCCACGATCCATTGCAGGAACAGGACACCCATGGTAGCGGTAGAAGCCGCAAGGGTGTTGTTCATAAAGATACGGGATGCCACTTCCGCAGCCTGTTCTGTGTCGCCTGCCGGCAGAATGGCGCTGTTAAAGAAGTACCAGCCAAAGTACAGCATGAAGGTACCGAGAGCCGCCAGAGGCAGGGAGGACGCAGGCATAGCATTGGACTTGCCGTTGGTGTACTTGCCAACACGAGGGCCAACAAAGATCGCGCCAATCAGGGCGATGATGCCGCCGAATGCGTGCAGAACGAGGCCGCCGGCAAAATCGTGGATACCCATTTGTGCGAGCCAGCCGGAAGGATTCCAAACCCAGCAGCATACGATTGGGTAAACAATACCGCTCATGAGAGCCGATGCAATCAGGGTAGCCGCGAATTTTGCTCTTTCAAGCAATGCGCCGCCAACAATCGCTGCAACGGTCGAAGCAAAAATGGTGTGAATTAAAATCCAGCCAACGCTTGGGATCTGTTCGCCGAGAATCTTGGAATAGTCTTGGAGACCTACAAAATCCCAGCCGCCAAAGCCGCCGGATGTGCCGTTGAAGGCAAACCCCATTCCGAAGGCCCAGAATACGATCCCGCAAATCGCAAAGTCAGTCAGGTTATTCATAATAACCGTACCGGTTGTTTTGGTACGGATGAAGCCAGCTTCCAGCATACAGAAACCGCCGTGCATGAACAGGATCATCGCACCGCCGATTAAGACCCATAATGTTAAAGTCAAATCGAAACCCATAACTTTACCCCCTTAATGTAAGTAATGGTTAAACAAATTTTTCTTTTTCAAGGAACGCGCATAAAATACGCCGGGTCAAAGGCTTATTTTACACTAAACAGGAGTTTCCCATAGGTCGGGTACGGCCAGTAGCTTTCCCCAACCAGGGATTCAATTTCATCCGCAATGACACGCGTAGCTTCCATTTGCGCGAAAACCACATCCCGGTAATAACGTCCGATTGCTTCGATGCCCACACCCTCGATCTGCGTAGCCTTGGCTACATGCTGCTCGAGCTGTTCGGTCTGCTTGTAAAGCTCCGACGATAAGGCAGATAACCGGGTTAATAAAGTTTCCTCCACATAACACGAAATCCGGTCAGACAGCTGTTTTTTCTGACAAGCCGTCGTACTTAAATCCTTCATGTAGCTGACAACAGCCGGGAGGATATCTTTTTTGACCATATCGGCCATGGTGAGCGCTTCGATATGGATTTGCTTGGTATAATTCTCGAGGGTGATTTCATAACGGGAATATACCTCGCTTTCGGAAAAGACGCCATGCCTGGTAAGCAGCCGGATGTTTTTCTCACAAAGGTAGTAGGGAACAGCATCTGCGGATGACTGAAGGTTTAAAAGGCCGCGGCTTTGGGCCTCCTGTACCCACTCGTCGGAATAGTTGTTGCCGTTGAAGATGATGCGCTGATGCTTTTGGATGGTGCGGCGCAGCAGGCTGCGCAGAGCCGGACGGAAATCCTCAGCTTGTTCCAGTTCGTCGGCAAACTCACACAAAACATCCGCAATCACGGTGTTCAAAATGCAGTTTGCGCCGGCGATAGAAGCAGAAGAACCAAGCATACGGAATTCAAACTTATTGCCGGTAAAGGCAAACGGAGAGGTCCGGTTGCGGTCCGTGGTATCTTTCTTGAACCGCGGCAGATAATCCAGACCCACCTCCATATACGTTTTGTCCGGGGACTCATATTTGACCCCATCGAGCATGGACTGCAAAATATCGGTCAGCTCATCGCCGAGGAAAATCGAGATAATCGCCGGCGGGGCTTCGCTTGCCCCAAGGCGATGGTCGTTCCCGGTGCTGGCCGCTGCAATCCGGAGCAGATCCTGATTTTGATCCACGGCGCGGATAATCGCAACGAGGAACAACAGGAACTGGGCGTTTTTGCGCGGGGACTCCCCCGGCTCCAACAAATTCACGCCGTTGTTGGTAGACATCGACCAATTGTTATGTTTGCCGCTGCCGTTGACCCCGGCAAAGGGCTTTTCGTGCAGCAGGCAGGCAAGGCCGTGGCGCGAGGCGACCTGTTTCATCACTTCCATGGTTAGCTGGTTGTGATCGGTCGCTATATTGCTGCTGGTAAAGAGCGGAGCAAGTTCGTGCTGGGCGGGTGCTGCTTCATTATGTTTCGTTTTGGAGAGGATGCCGAGTTTCCAAAGCTCCTCGTCTAAATCCTTCATGTACGCCGATACCCTTGGTTTAATCACACCAAAGTAATGATCCTCCAGCTCCTGCCCCTTGGGGGGCTTTGCGCCAAAGAGGGTACGGCCGGTATAGAGCAAATCTTTCCGCTGTTCATACAGGGCTTTGTCAATGAGGAAATACTCCTGCTCCGCGCCAACGGTTGTGGTAACATGGGTCGTTTCCGTGTCGCCAAACAGCCGCAGAATCCGCAGGGCCTGACGGTCCAAAAGATCCATAGAACGCAAGAGAGGCGTTTTCTTATCAAGGGCCTCGCCGCCAAATGAACAGAAGGTCGTGGGAATACACAGGGAACCATCCTTCAAAAAAGCATTGGAGGTCGGGTCCCAAGCGGTATAGCCGCGCGCCTCAAACGTAGCGCGAAGGCCGCCGGAGGGGAAGCTGGAAGCATCCGGTTCCCCCTTAATCAGCTCCTTGCCGGAGAACTCCATAATGACCTTACAGGGGTCAACCGGCGTCACAAAGCTGTCATGCTTGCCGGCGGTGATGCCGGTCATGGGCTGGAACCAGTGGGTAAAATGAGTTGCCCCATGTTCGATGGCCCAGTTTTTCATAGCATTGGCAACAGAATTGGCCACCGTCTGATCGAGCGGTTTGCCATCCTCGCGGGTTTTGCGGAAAGCCTTGTAAATTTCTTTTGGCAGGCGGGCGCGCATGATGTCATCATTAAACACCCGGCAGCCAAACATTTCAGGAACATTGCTCATAATGAAACTTCACCTCGTCCTAACGATAAAATAGACATTCACTTCCTTCGCAGTATGATCCACAGCAATAACCAAAAAAGAGCCTATAGTTTCCCTGTACTACAGAACTCTAACTGCTTACCCCTTCATTATATTAATTCCCACCGAAAAAGTCAATGGGAA
>CATJNB010000083.1 GCA_949741605.1 uncultured Eubacteriales bacterium
CCCGCTGGCCGACCGGGTGGTGCTGATGGAGCGGGGACGGCTGTTGCTGTGCGATACCCCCCGGGCGGTGGGGGAGCGGCTGCGCGGCCGGGATATCGAACATCCCATGCTGGCGGGGCTTCCCAGTGCGGTGAGGATTTACCAGGCGCTGACGGCGAAAGGGGAGTGCCCCCTCACCGTCAAGGAGGGGCGGCAGTTCCTCAGCGCTCATTACCGGCCGGCGAAACCGGAACCGCCGGCCGCTCCCCTTCCCGCCGGCACACCGGCGGTGGAGCTGCGGGAGGGGTGGTTCCGGTACGAGCGGGACCTGCCCGATGTGCTGCGGGGGGTAAACCTGCGGGTATATCCGGGGGAGATTTTTTGTCTGCTGGGCGGCAACGGCACCGGCAAGACCACCACCCTGAATGTGGCCGCGGGCCTGGACCGGGCTTATCGGGGCAAGGTGCTCATCGAGGGCAGGCCTATTCGGGAGTATAAGGGAAACACCCTGTATCGTCATCTTCTGGCCGCGCTGCCCCAGAATCCCCAGAGTGTCTTTCTGAAGAACAGCGTGGAGGAGGACCTGGAGGAGATTCCGGGGGCTATGGGGTTACCTCCCCACGAGCGGAAAACCCGCGTCGCGGATATGGCGGAGCGGCTGTGTATTGCGCCGCTGCTCAACCAACATCCTTACGATCTGAGCGGTGGTGAGCAGCAGAAATGCGCGTTGGCGAAAATGCTGCTGCTTCAGCCCCGCATCCTGCTGTTGGACGAGCCCACCAAGGGGCTGGACGCCGGTTTCAAACGGCAGCTGGGGGGACTGCTGGAGGAACTGAAGCGGGACGGCGCCGCTATCCTCATGGTGACCCACGATGTGGAGTTCGCCGCTGAGACCGCCGACCGCTGCGCCCTCTTTTTTGACGGGGAGGTGTTATCCGCCGCCCCGCCGCCCCTGTTCTTTGCGGACAACACGTTTTATACCACGGCGGCCAGCCGCATGGCGCGGCATCTGTACCCCTACGCCGTCACCTGTGCCGGGGTGGCCGAAGAATGCAGGAAAGGCGGAATGATTGATGATTAAAAAAGGGCTGCGGTACGGCCTGCTTCTTCTGGTGATCCCGGCGATTCTGCTGACCGGCGCGCTGCTGTTCCGCGACAAACAGTATGCCTGGATGTCCCTCGGCATCGCGGTGGCGGCCTGCATCCCGTTTTTCCTCACCTTTGAAAAGGGAAAGGCGGGAACCCGGCAGATGATCGCGGTGGCGGTCATGATCGCCATTGCCGTGGTGGGACGGCTGATTTTCGCCCCCCTTCCCGGTTTCAAGCCGGTGACGGCGATCGTGGTGATCGCCGCCCTGTATCTGGGCGGCGAGGCGGGCTTCGTCACCGGGGCGCTGGCGGCCCTCGTCTCCAACTTCTTTTTCGGCCAGGGGCCGTGGACCCCATTCCAGATGTTCACCTGGGGCCTCATCGGCCTGGCCGCGGGACTGCTGGCGGCGCCGCTGAAAAAGCATCTCGTCCTGCTGCTGATTTATGGGGCGGCGGCGGGGGTGTTTTTTTCCCTGCTGATGGACGTTTGGACCACCTTGTGGTACGACGGCGCCTTCAATTTGACGCGCTATCTTGCCGCCGTCGTTACGGCGGGGCCTTTTACCCTGGAATACGGGATATCCAACGTGATTTTTCTGCTGGTACTGGCAAAACCGGTGGGGGGGAAGCTGGAACGCATCAAAACGAAATACGGCCTGTGAGGAAAGGATTGACAGACCCTTCCGCCACGCTTAGAATAGGGTCATCTTCGCCACAGAATCGAGGTTGACTATGAAAATTTATGCCAATCACGCCCATGTTTTTCCGAAATCGGTGCGGGAGGACGGTACGGTGGACGTCCTGCTGCGCACCATGGACGACTGCGGTATCGAGAAGGCCGTGACCTTCGCCGCCTTCCCCAGTCAGCTGGGGCCGGGCGACGAGGAACCCAACGCGGCGCTGGCCCGCCGCATACGGTCGGAGGACCGGCTCCGCGCTTTCGGCGTCATCGACTTTTCCCGTGGCGATCTGGAGGATCAGGTGGAGGCCATCTATCAGCTGGGGTTCCCCGGCATCAAGCTCCATCCCGCGTATCAGCATTTTCGCGTCGACGGGGAAGCGGCCTGCCGTGTATACGCCGCCGCACAGGAGCGGGACCTGTTTCTCAGCTTCCACACAGGGATCCACTGGCACCGCATCTCCGACTACAACGTGCTGCTGTTCGACGAGGTTGCCTATCGTTACCGCCAACTGCGCTTTAGCATGGAGCATGTGGGAGGCTATTGCTTTTTCCACGACGCGGTGGCGGTGATGCTGAACAATGGGGCCAACCCGCCCCGTATATACGCCGGTTTGACCAGTGTGTTCGACCGGGAGGAGAATCGGTTTTGGTTTCAAAGCGACGAGCGCATCCGCGACCTTCTCTGGCAGACGGGGGAGGAAGCCAGTATCTTTGGGCTGGATTTCCCCTATAACAGCACCGAAAAGATTCAGGCGGCCATCCGGCATATTCGGCAGATGGATATTTCCGAATCGGCGAAGGAGAAAATCCTCGGCGGCAATCTCCGCCGGGTGCTGTCGTGGGACGAATAAGGAGGAAGAGGGACCGGCATTGCCGGTCCCTCTTGCGCAATAGACAGGTCTTTTTTATTTTTTGTCAGGACGGTTATCTACGACCTGAGTATATCCAACAGCCGCTCGGCGGGAATATCCCCTATCCATTTGACGGAGGGAGGATGGTCCACGCAGGGGCTGACACTTTTTTCGAGCCATGTCACGTCATGCCAGCTCCCCAGTTTATAGCCGGTGCGGCGATAGGTTCCGACAGGCGTAAAACCGAATTTCTCATGAAATTTCCGGCTTTTTTCATTGGGGACGGTGTACCCCGCGTACGCATGACAGTATCCCAGATCGGTTAATATCCGAAACAGCTTTTGATACAGCAGCTCAGCGGCGCCGGTTCCGTGGTGCTGGGGGCTGACATAGATGGATACATCGACGTCGTAGTCGTAAGCCTGCCGCTTTCTGTGGCGGGAGGCATAGGCGTATCCCACAATGACGCCGTCAAGGCAGCACACCAGATAGGGATACCGGCTGGTGATGCTTTCGATCCGTTGGGTAAATTCATCGACAGAGGGGACCTCTGTTTCGAAGGTTATGGCCGTGCCGCGGATAAAAGGTCCATAAATCTGCAGGATGTCACCCGCGTCGCCTGCGGCGAAGTCATCCGTTGTTCACCTCCGTGCACTGCATGTAAAAAGTTGCTGCGAGCGATAGATCACTTGCGGCGACTTGGCGGAGAAGGAATGGATGCGGGTCAGGGTGTGAAATCCACACAAAGAGGGCCATGGGTGGACGAGTACGATCCGGACTGCCCAACCGAACTGCTGGTGGACGTGGAGGGGCCGCAGGAAAATATAAATAATACTACTCCTTGAACAGCTTGGTTTTGCCGAAAAAGTTTTCGTCTGGAAAATGTTCTTCACGCCAGGTTTGCTCGTATTTCATTTCATACCTCGAAAATGTCCATGCCTTAATTGTTGTTGTCCCACTCGACATATGAAACCTGTGAGAATTGTTCCAATTGTCATAGTAGAGAACAAAAAAAGACAATAGGTCTCCTAACCGGGCGTAATCATCCAACAAATAAATCTTATATCTGTTTTTATGATTGACTACGGTGAGATAACGCTCTACCAAAGCGACTTGTTCTCCGTCTAGATAGATGCTGATATACTCAAAACTGCCGCGCGTAATCGGGTAGGCGTGTAATGCCCCTACACAATCGGAGCCTGTAATGACATAAAAACTCTTTAGCAGAGCATGGCGCGAAAATATAAAGCGCCCCCAATCCTGCTCGTTTTTCCGGCACCGCATGATGCGGGTTATGCTTTCCCAACCCAATAGGTGCTTAAAGGGAATATAATTTGACCAATTAGAAAATACGTGCTTTCCTAAAATAACCACGTCATTGTGATTGTTGCGCATCCGAATACTCTGAAATTTGCTTGCGTTACCTAATGCTCCGGTAAAAGACAAATCGCCATTGCAGAACACTTCGAATCGCTGCGTGATATTTGAAGCGGTTTGCTCTATTTCTATAATCATAAAAGCACCGTCCACATCCATGAATATATAGAACTATTGTATCAGGTGCGAGCAAAAGAAGATACCCCGAATTAAATTACTAGGATACAATCCTTTTATATTCCGATTACGTGGATGCATCCAATCCCAGAAATGGCGTGAGAAGTGCTTCTCCGCCAGAAAATAGAGGCAAAGAAAAATCATCAACCAGCCTGAAACCGGTTGACGATTTTGTGAAAGGGCTACGAAAAAGATGCTTTGCTTTTTTCAATACGGTCAGCATCCCAAACCGTTGTCCTGTCTAATCAATCAATCGGCGCAATTCACATCACGCCTTATATGGGTATACCAATGATTTCATTCTTCAAGGGATTTCCTACGAGCTGCTGAAACGAGTTTTAGACCCCTGATTTTTTTCTTTATCGCTAACAGAACCACCATCATTCCAGCACTGAACAAGCAAGTCTCAACATACAGCCAGACGTCGGTGGAGTCGCCGGTTTGTGGCGGTTTCGGATCGTCCGGATCAATAGGAAGTTCCTCAACTTTAAAATGCCATTCCAACTTGCCGACAGCGTCTTGAAAATCATTGCCCATCTCAAGCGGAACATCCAGCTTCACATCTAAATTGACATCGGCCTCCGAATAGAAGGTGCCAAGGCACACCCAATCGGTCAGCCCGTCCGTCTGATCGGCGGGGGCGGCAAACAGCTTGGAATCTCCGTCCTGTGTAACCGTCAGGTTCATTTGAGAGAGAAAATCCTCCGAACCCTCCTGCGCTCCGAGAGAACGCAGATAAATCTTTATCTTTACCTTGTTGGACACATCATTTATTACCGTGATTTTCTGCGTCAGACTGTCACCCGGCATAACGCCTTTGAAGTTGTCAAACAAATCGGTAGGGGAATTATCGCTCCCCGGAGCAAAGATGAATTTCTGCGCGTTACCGTCATACTTGACAGAAGAGTCTGCGGCGCAAACAGGAAATGTCATGCCGACAGCTAATACAACAGCAAAGAGAGCAGATAAAACAGATTTCATTATTTTCATAATATACGCCCCTTTACAGTTGGCTTGCGGCAGTCAAGTTGCCGTCCTCGGCAGCCTTAACCTCTGCCCATGCTGATTCTATCGTGTCGGAAGGCTGGCTCTGAATGGCTTCCGCTAAAATTTCCAGCACCTGCCCGTCCTGAAGTATACAGCTATCAATCAAATTATCGGTAAATTCACCCGGCTCCACAGGAAACTTATAATAGTAATAATTACCCGCCTTGAACCAGCTCTCGTTGATTTTTACAGGAATATCCTTTAACCACTCGGCTATGTCTCCCACAATATGGCCCTCTGCATCTTTGTTGTAGCCTACCAGTCGGACGCGGATATATGCGGGAATATCCGAGGTATTTTTTATTTGAACGTTTTCTTTAACACCTGTAGCGGAATCAAAATCTTCCTGCACCTTGCAGTTTACCTGAGCTGGATTAAATTTGTTTTCCACTGGTTCCGTCTTAGCCGTAAGCCACGCCAGCGTTCCGCCGATCACGCAGCAGACTGCAAGGGAAAGTGAAGCGCACAGTACAGTGATCTTCGTTTGGAAACGCCTTTTCTTCCGGCTCTCTCTTCGAATATGTTTTCCTTCATACAGCATTACCGTGTCCCTCCCTTCTCGTTGACCTTATGATCGTAGCCATTCAGCCATTGATTCTTTTCCTGCGTGTTGGTGCAGATAACGGAACCATCAGGCGTGTTTTTATTGATTTCTACTACGTTCTTATCAAACGTCGGATTCCAGCGCCAAGACCAACCGGTTTCCTCAGTGATGGTGTAGGTGCCCTTGGGGAGCTGCGTGATTGTCACCGAACCGTTTCCAAAGGCGGTGACAGTCATATAATACTCGCCGTCTTTTTCGATATTGAAAACATACTTATCGCTCGCCAGGCCGCCGACTTTTGTAATAGTCAGCGTGCCTGACTTAACATGGACGGTAAAATCGGGGTCCCCTAACGTAAGGGATTCACAAGTCCCTGCATTCTTCGGTGTAACCGTACAGGTCACATCATATTCCGTTGTCTTTTGCAGAGCAGGGGTACCGGATTGCCCAGCTTCCCATGTCCATGTACCGGTGGCATGTCCGGCGGGGATGGTATAGGTACCCACCAGTTCACCGCCAGTTTTTAATGTATAGACGATATCTACAAACTGATTCTTATGTCCATCGAGGTTATACGGTTCTTTCAATGAAAAGCGCCGGGTTAAATCGGCGGTTTCGCCAAGGAAAATGGTTTGATCTTCAGTAGCATATTCATACTGAATCAGCACATCTGTCGTGGGAATCTCGAAATTCTCCACCAGATTACCATCCTTATCATAAATACCGGAATCACTTCCGTTGGTTGGAACGGTATTGCCGCCGATAAATCCGTCACGGCGCTCAATGGGAATTTCAATAATCAGTTTCTTACCGGGATGGACTTCTCCGCTGGATGTATTTTTTCCCACCCAATTTTTGCTGAAATCGAAACCGTTGACGCGGATGGTCTTTCTGTCAGCGTCAATGGTAGGGATCAGAGTGACAGGCTTCTCATTCGTCCAGACAGGTGTTTCGCCGTCAAAGGCGTAACAGTCTGCCATCTTGACGGCAATCTTGGAAGCATCCGCACCCGCAGGGAGCTGGAAGTAATCGGAAATCACATCTTTCACAACGGTCTCTGTGCCAAGTGTGACGGAAGCGCCGCCGATTTCATCGCTGATGGACTGAAAAATATCCGACAAAGACTGCAAGTTGTCAGCAGACAGATAATAGCTCTTGCCGCCATTATACGGATCCGCATTTGGATTTAAAGTACCGCCATTCGTCATGCTTTCAGCGTTCGGATAGTTGCTGGATACATGGTGGAGATATTTATTGATATTTAGGTTATAATCCGTTGGATCAGCGCCTTCAACAACTCCAATGGTGTAAACGGTAGTGCCCTTGTTTTTCATTGATTTTGAAGCCGAAACGGTATCATTCGCCACAGAGGCATCAAAACCACTCCCATGATTTGGGTCGCCATCGGTGAACATAATTACGACTTTGTTGCTGTCTCTGTCAGCAGGAATGTCATCTATGATTTTTTGGGCATTCTGCATTCCATAATCCGCAGCCGTTGCGCCATTTTCCTGTAAGCTATTGATGGTATTTTTAAGGGCATCAGCTCCGTCCGGTACAGGTGTTAATTGATTTTTGATCGTTGAACTGCTTGCATAGGTAACAATAGCAATTTGATTATCGCCTTCCATTTGACTTGTTAAATCTATAAAATCATTTGCAGCAATTTTAATGGCGTTTATTTTTTTGATACCCACCGTATCGCCCAACCAAGTACTATCGCAGTCCTGCCACCCCAAAATTGGAATATTATACTGCCATTTGTCATTTTGATACTGCATATCAAGCCATACTGCTCCGCCAAGCACTTTCCACTTATAATAGCTGGCATACTGGGGGTCAAGAATATTGAGTGAACCTTTGTCAGCAACATTGATATATTCCTTCATCGAGCCGGAAGTATCAAGAACCAGTACGGTGTCGGTGGGTTTTTGTGTAACAGAAGTCATGGTGGACCCGGTGACGTAGGATTCAAGGCGGAGGGTATAAGTACCATCCTCATTTTTTGTAACCGTCTTGCTTGTTTCAATGCCTGGATTATCTGTGCCAATCTTTGCATCGGTAAGTTTATTCATCTTGCGTACAGTAGGCACGACCGAGGACAGCGGCGCAACATTTGTGTAATTGACACAATCAAGCGTAGCAGTGCTTTCCTGCTCCGCTGCCCCTTGTGCCACCACAGCGTTTGCCGGTACAAGCGCCGCTACCGATACTGACATTGCCAGTAGGAGAGATAGAACTTTACCTTTTATTTTCATTGTCTATTTTCCCTCCTTATGCTTCCGGCCAACCGGCTGCCTCTAGTGCGCTGTCCCCGTTGTTATCCGTCTGAACAGCGCCGGCTTTGACAGAGATTGTTGCCTTACTGTTTTGATATAGGTTGCTCATATCTTCGGAAAAGCTTACCTCGGTAAACAGCGGCTTGGTGGTCTCACTCGCAGCAAGCGGTTCGTTATAATAGTAATAGCCATCCTTTTCAGTCCAGTTTTCTCTGTCGATATTCAGCCCGATCAGACCGAGATCGGCTTCTCCGACAGTTCCCTCCGCGAGAGCCAGTCCCTTCTCCAACTGGATGCGGATATAGGCGGTTTTGTCGCCGGTGTTTTTCACCCCGACAATTTTGGATACCTTTCCACCTGGCATCACGCCGATCACGTCCTCAAAAGGAACGGGATCGGCGCCGTCCTCCGGAACGGCTGTTTCCTGCAACTCGATCCGGACATTTCCGGTTGTGATAACATTGATAGCCGTATCCTCCGCCGTAAAATAAGCAATCGTTCCATAAGCAGCCAATGACAAACAGCTCACTGTCAAAGCCACAGCCACCAGTTTTCGTTTCATAGTAGTTTTTCCTCCTCATTCATGATCATATTGCTTTATGTTTGGCTCAAATTTACCATCCGCCTTTTTCAGGCAAGGCATGTGTGGGCATTCCCGCACCCGCCGGAATGCCCACATACGCCCTGCCCTCAACCGAGGACAGGACAGTATGTAGGAAAGCTTATCCAATGCAGGTGGCGAACCAAGCAGCGATTTCCTCAACGGTCATTGTCTGTACTTCAGCCCATTTGGTTCTGGCGCCCTGAGCTTGGACAGCCTCAGCTTTTACAACGATGTCATAAATGCCGTCAAAACCGTTGGTGACGTCGGTGGAGAGAACGACCTGGTCGAACAAAGCGTCGGTGGTGTTACTTCCTTCTTCCGTGCCGAGAACCTTGCTGTAGTAGTAATAATCACCGTGTTTTACCCAGTTTTCACCCAGCTTACCATCTACATAATCAGTACGATAAGACAGGGCCACATTTTCCGGCCACTCCACTTTTATGCGGACAAATGCCGGGTTCTTGCCGGTATTCTCAACGGTGGGATCCTTAGCGACTGCCTCGCCCGGATACAGATCTTCGACTTCTTCTGCATCCCACTTCGGCTCGGTCAGAGTAATGTCAACATTGCCGATAGTGAGGGTGTTGTGCTTCTCATCCTTGTCGGTGAAATAGGCCAGAGAGGAGCCGACAACGGCGACGGCGACCAGAGAAGCGGCCAGTGCGATGGAGAGAATTTTTTTCTTTGCGTTCATGGTACAATACTTCCTTTCAGAATATAAATTTACTAACCAGTTAATAGGCCGGTTATTGCCTGTAAATAGGGAAAGAGGTTGGAAGCCTGTTTCCAACTATGCGGCCGAAACTGTTTTCCAAGCCTCAGCGGGACTGAAATCCGCTTCGCTGCTCTTGTGCTGCTGTACCGCATAGACGGTGAAGGTCAGGGTCGGGAACGTATCCGATTTCAAATCGTCCATCATGGCCTTGTCAACAGTATCATTGACAGTTACGCTGTTGTCTTTCAGAACAGCAAACGTCTGATCAGCCGCACTGTTTGTCACCTGACGGTAGAAAACACCGGATTCGCTCTCTAAGGGCGTCCAGCCATTCGCCATGTCATAGGTCATAAAGGTATCAAAGTTTTCAGATTTCTCAACTTTGACGAACAGCCAGCAGTCCTCGCTGTCCTTAGTAACAGTTACTGTCGGATCCTTTGCAATGGTACAGCCGGGAATCATCTTATAATTTTCAGTGGTTTCTTTTAATTTGATATCTACATTTCCCACCGTAAAGGTATTGACAACAGAATCTGTTTTATCGGTCAGCCAGGCCAGTGTCACGCAGTTCACAAAGCAAAGAACCAACGCCGCCGCAACAGAAGCTATGACTTCCTTTTTCATGTTTTCTCCTCCTTTCTCCTTGTTTTAATAAAATATCGTCCGAAAAATTCAGGCGGTATTTTCTTGAGTAAACAGTCCCGCCGGTCAGTCATGCTTTTCTATTTCGGACACTGCAGGCGGTTCCTTTTTCCAAGCGTTCAGCAGCTCGGGCAAAAGCAGCACGGCTCCTGCCGCAATAGCTATATACAGTCCCGGCGGATTTTGAATATAAGTGGAAACATAACCGAGATAAGGAATGGAAAATACCGGTATACCGATTAGATTATTGAAATGTACCGGTGCACCGTCGGCGTTTTCATTGGCATCGCCTTTGGTATAAAATCGCTGATTTTCCTTGTCAATTTCAATCACACGGTGAGTCGCTACCACCAAATCCTCATTCAGCACAAAGGTGATAGCCTGGCCGACCTTGACCTCCTCCGGCGTTACCTTCTTTACATAAATGAGGGAACCCGTTTGATAGGTCGGTTCCATACTGCCGGACAGGACGGTGTACGGCTGTAATCCAACAAGGCGGACCCCCACCAAAAGGACGGCGAGGATCACCGCTATTACCACGAAAACGGTGGTGATAATATTCAGTGCTTTTAGGATTCGTTTGGATACGGCCATGATTTGATCCTTTCTGTGGATTTTATCATCCGGGGAAATTCGCATAAAGTATCGTTATAACCCGGCATAAAGACATAAGGTTGATTATGTCGCCGGCAATAATGAAGACTTGGACAGTAGGCGGACTGTCAATCTTCTAAAAAGTCACTGGAATATCAGCGGCGGCTAAAAAGGGCGCAAAAGAACAGCCGGAGGAAAATCATGGATGATCCCGGCTTGTTTTTTCGCGCCCTTTTTAAACTTTTCAACGATATGTATTGCAAAATCAGCTAGAATATGATATATTATTTTAAATCGGATAGCGACATAATCAACCTTATGTCATCAGCAGCTTTTCGACCCGTTCCAAACGGTGCCTGTGTTCGTTGCCGGTTTCCATTGTATAAATTCGGGTGGTATTCACGCTGCTGTGGCCGAGCAAATCGGCCAGACGAACGATGTCCTTATCCACGCTGTAAAATGTTCTGGCAAAGAGATGCCGCAGATTGTGTGGAAACACCTTGTTCGGAGATATGCCCGCCCGTTCGCAGAGAAATTTCATGTCCCGCCAGATATTCCGGCGGTTCAGCGGCTTTCCGTTTCTTGTTACAAAGACTGTTCCGGCTGTAATGCCGGATTTTTTCATATATGGCTGCAACATCTTTTGAATTGACGTGGGGATGAAGATCACCCTCGTCTTATTTTTGCAGTTCACCACCGCTTTGCCTGCTCGTACTGCTTCCGCCGTAATATATTGCAGCTCGCTTACTCGAATACCGGTGCCGCAGATCGTCTGGATCACCAGCGATATCCGGGTGTTTCCGGCTGCTTTCACCAGCCGTTGGTATTCTGCCTTTGTCAGTTCCTTGTCCTCTCGGCTGAAAATCTGCCGCTGAATTTTAAGAGACTTCACGCAGCAGTCCTGCAATCCGATAAAACGCAGGAAACAGTTGAGAGCGATCAGCATAGAATTGACGCTGGACGGGGCATACCGTGCCCTCAGGTACTCTTTATATGCAATAGTTTTCTCTTTGCTGATTGGTCTGTCCGCCAGAAAAGCATAAAAGCAGCGAATATCCCGCCGGTATTTTTCAATGGTCGCCGCACTTTTTTCTTCTGTAATCAAATACTGTTCAAATTTTGAAATCTGTTCGTCCATATTTCTTTCCTCCACAAGTTTATATATGGTTAGCATTCCCTTATTTCGTTTTACTATAAGGGGTCGTGGCGGAAAAAAGTGCGGCGGCGGGCCGTGAAGCAAGCCATAAAAAGAGAAATTTTATAAAAAAGCCTTGCTTTTTCGCCCGTGGTGCGTAAGATGTGACTCACATTAATCAGATCTTTAAGGAAGATGCGGCCATGCTGTAAATATCTGAGATTGTAAAGAAAATTGAGGAAATGTTCGAACTGTTCAACCAGCATTTTTACGGCGAAGAGTCTTTCGGGAGGAAATAAAAGAAATTGTTAAAAAGTATCCAGGCCAAGATACTTTTTTACGATTCCTTTGGTTTTTTACCTTACTTATATAGGGTGGGGTGCAAATCCGGAGCCTTTGGGGTATTCCCGGCAGTCAACTATGCCGCAGGCGAACTTTTTGGGCCGCCGTATTACCTCGTGAAAATAGAAAAAGCCCGGAAACCGTATGAATACACGGTTTTCGGGCATAGACGCAAAAACAGCCCTCCAAAACGGAAGGCTGTTTTTATATCAAAGTTTACGCTTTGATTTGTGAGAGGCACATAAAAAAGATAATTCCGGCTTTTCGGAGGTGGGAGTTGAACCCAAACAAATACAACTGATGTGCATTTGATGAATAAACTATTCATTGTAATACAGTGCCCAACAAACACCAAATTTATCTACTACTAGTCCTAACAACGTTGCCCACGGAAAAGGTCCTTCTAAACTACAATTTAAAGATTGTGCAGAAAGAATATCATATGCCTTTTTCAAATCGTTCTCACTGTCAAAATGAAATTCACAGCACATTGCGTTTTCAATGATTTTATCAACTTTTTCACCCGGGGCTAGGAGAATTTTAATTCCATCCAAGTCCATTACAATGTGAATATCTTTGCCATCTGGCGGTATATTCTCAGAAATCTTTTTAGCATGAAAAGCTTGTTGATACATTTCAAAGGCTTCAATTCTTTCTTCATTTGTCTTCCCGATGTTAAAAGCCATCGCAAATTTTCCCATATTGTTTCCTCCAAAACTAATATAAATAACGGATTATTATATTATACAAAAACAAAAAGCACAACACAGGAGTTTAACTCCACAATGCTGTGCTTTTTCTGGCGGAGAAGGAGGGACTCGAACCCTCGCGCCAGTTGCCCGGCCTACGCCCTTAGCAGGGGCGCCTCGTCACCAACTTGAGTACTTCTCCGTATGGTAAAACCGCGTGTGGTAAACAGGCGGTTTTATCTATTCAATTGTTAAGGAATCAGACAAGCCGTCGAATCAGGGATTCCCGCTCGCCCGCCAAAAGGTCGATGGGGGGGAGCTCAATCATGGTGTAACATCCGGGCGTCTACTTTTTGACGGCGCGGGCGGCGGCCACCAGGATCTGGCCGGTGAGGGCGGGGTTGTTGATGCTCATCTGAAAGCGCATATTCTGATTCTGAGTAGAACCGGAGACACCTTTGCGGGTGAGATCGACGCCGTGTCCCATATCCTTGAGCGCATCCACGCTTTCCACCGCGATGACATGGGTCTCATCGTGGATGAAGTAGGGATCGGCCTTGATCGCGGCGGCGGCCGTTTCGTAATCGGCGCCGGGCTCCAGCTCGATGTACACCATGCGGCGATGGAGACCGGTACCAACGGGGATGGTCATGGACAGGGCGTTTTTAACACCGGCGATCGCTTTGACAGCCACGGTGTGACCCATGCTCATACCAGGGCCGAAGTTGGTATAGGTAAGGCCTTTGGGAGCCATGGCTTCCAGAATGGCCCGCACCATGGAATCGGTGCCGGGGTCCCAGCCGGCGGACATGACAGCCGCCGTACCGTTTGCTTTGGCCACCGCGTCAAGGCGCTGGCGGACCTCATACACCGAGGAGTGGATGTCGTAGCTGTCCACCGTGCAGATCCCTTTCGCCAGCAGATCGGCGGCGAGATCGGGGACGGCGCGGCTTGGGGAACAGAGGATGGCCACATCCACGGGGAGAAGGGCATCGATCGACCGAGCCACCGGGATATTCCCCAGTGCGCCGGGCTCCAGCGATCCGCTGACGACGCCGGCGATTTCGAAATCGGGGCTTTCCTTCAGCGCGTCCAGAGCGAAATGACCAATGTTTCCATATCCGTAAACGACGGCTCTCAGCATGTAGTCCATCCTTTGCTGTTAACGTGTGTCCGCCAGCACTGGCGGGAAAAGTGTGGCGGAGAGGAAGGGATTCGAACCCTTGGCTCTGACGAGTCACTGGTTTTCAAGACCAGCTCCTTAAACCGCTCGGACACCTCTCCATTTTGCTGACG
>CATJNB010000084.1 GCA_949741605.1 uncultured Eubacteriales bacterium
GCAACAAACTCCGGGATTTCAATAATCGAATCCCCCTGTTTCTCATTGACCGACAGCCGTAAACCGGGCGGCTCCTGTGGGACAGTAGCCTGTTCCGACTGCCCGGCAGAAGGCATCTCGGAAGGCGGGGCAGCATCACAGGCGGCCAGCGCACACAGGGATGCCGCAGCCAAAGCACAAAGGATTATCCATTTTTTCATACATACAACCAACCTTTCGCAGAGGGTTATTCGCCGATTATTTTGATGAGCGCACGTTTTTCACGTTTGCCGTCAAACTCGAAATAAAAGATTTGTTCCCACGTACCAAAATCCAGCCGGCCGTTTGTCACAGCCACCACCGTTTCCCTGCCCATCACGGTACGTTTGAGATGGGCGTCGGCATTATCCTCGTAGCCGTTGTGATGGTACTGGTCGTAGGGTTTTTCGGGGGCGAGCTTTTCGAGCCATGTTTCATAGTCCTGATGCAAGCCGGATTCATCGTCATTGATAAAGACGCTGGCGGTAATATTCATGGCATTAATGAGGATCAGCCCTTCCCGGATGCCGCTTTTTTGCAGCGCAGCCTCGACTTGTGGGGTGATGTTCACAAGGCCGCGCCGGGTTGGCAGATGGAAATGGAGGACTTCGCGGTAAGATTTCATAAAACGACCTGCCTTTTCTTAGAAATTAGAACCATTCCATCCCCAATGTGCGCATTCCTCATACTGGATATAAATGCGGTTTGCAGGGATGGACAGTTCATCAGCGATGATGGCAGTGACTGTCTGGGTCATCTGGTCGTACATGGCGCCGCTGGCTTTGCCGAACAGTTTAATTTCAATAAACGCAGTTGGGGCGCTTTGGTTTCCCTGAAAATACAGGTGGCAGTTTTCCTCAAAATCGAGCATCAACCACGATTCGGTTTTGCCCAGATGGGGAATGGCCTGGCCAAATTTTTGGGTCAGGGACTGTTCCTGATCTTTGGACAACGGTGTGCTGACTTGGGTGCGGATATACGGCATAACAATTTCCTCCTCAATTTGGATTTCATTCTGGATTCTTCCCTCATTATAACACGCAAAAACGAAAAAGTATAGGATCAGCGGGGCGGCAAAACATAAAAATTGGATTCCCACGCCGGCAGATATGGGTGCTGGCGGAAAAAGAACTGGTAGTCCGGCACATACGACTGAATTTGCAGCGGCAGACGGAATAAATCCTCATTGCGGTGGTAGGCGCACACATACAGCTTGGGACGGTCGCGCAGGATGGTTTGCTTTGCGCCTTCGAGTGCCTGCGCTTCGCTTCCCTCAATGTCCATTTTAAGAAGGGTAACGGGTTCCCGGATCAGGTTATCGACCGAATCGACCTCAACCAGTACCCCGCCCTCTTTCAGACGCGAATTGCGTCCAGCCCGGCGGTCAAAGGATAGGGCCGTTTTTTCCGACCATGCACCAAGGTGGAAGGGGTGCAGGTTTGGCAGGGATGCCGTATTGCGTAAAAGCTTCTGATAATTTTTAGAGTCTGGTTCCAGTGCATAGATCCGGTGATATTGCCCGCCGCAGGCAGCGAGGAACTCCCGGATGGTATCGCCGTCGTACGCGCCCAGATCGACGATGGTTTCATTGGGCGTGAGCCGCAGGATCTCTTGGTAGGCTTCCTGTTTTTCGGACATGCAACGGAAGAGATATTCCACCTTCCCGCTGACTTTAAAGCGCAGCACATCCAAATAGGTTTCCCGGGATTTTTCATCCCGGAGCAGGGAAAAGGCGGCATCAAACCCGCTCTCATGCTGCCGCACAAATTCCCGGGTAAACAGCCCGCCGCCGGCAACCGGGATGGTAGGGGAAAACACCGGATGTTCACGGTTCATCCCGCGGATGCGCTGTAAGGTGGGCAGGTCCCGGACCGCAAAGGACAGGACAATCCAAAAGGCAGGGAACGTTTCACAAATCTCATGGTAGGTCTGCACAGGGAAGCCGCGGAAAGAGTGGCCGCGTACAAAGCCGTCGCTGGCAAATACGGCGCTCACCGCTCCTCCATATTCGTGCAGGGTATCCAGGATTTGATCCGCCCCATTGCCCATGCCGTACAGGACAATCGGGCAGGGGGCATGTTTCAAGGTTTCCCAGACATCGCGATCTGGGAGGAAGTTTAGCATCATGGCACCTCCGGGAAAAGAAATTTTTTCTGGAAAAGGGGTTGCATGGCTGGGGAAAATATGATACTGTTTGGATAGATACCGATGAAGAAAGGGGGAGTATCATGAGGAAATTATTGGCAACCTCGCTGGGATATTTGCTGGCAGGGCTGGCAGGCGGTGTGTTTTACCGGGAGTTTACAAAATTTTGGGGGTTTGAAGGCAGGACAACGTTGAGCTTTGTCCACCTGCACGTATTGGTGCTGGGCATGGTGATGTTCCTGATTTTGGTACTGTTTGAACACCGGTTCCAATTGGTACAGGAAAAACTGTTTTCCGTATTCTTCGGGATTTACAACGCCGGCCTTGTTGTGACCGTCGGCTCCATGGTGGCCCGCGGGGTGACGCAGGTCTTGGGCGCCGAACTGTCCGGCGGGGCAGACGCCGCAATTTCCGGGGTATCCGGCCTCGGGCATATCCTATTAGCAGCAGGGCTGATTTTATTGTTTGTGATCCTGCTGCGTAAAACAAAGAAACCAAACGTACCGCAGGTATCATGAGGAAAGGTGGCAACCCACATGGATGACAAGAAAAAATGGCAGGATTCCCTAACGGACAAGGAAAAAGAAGCCCTGCGCGAACAAGCTCTGGATGAGGAACGCGAGGAAATGGACGATTATCTGGAAGAACAGGGCATTTACATCCGTCAATAGGCGAAACACACAGGACTGGTCAAAAAAGTTTCCGCCCCACCCAAAGAGGGGAGCGGAAATAAATTGACTGGTCTTTTTTTATGCAGTGTGCTTATTCGCCGACATTCTGCCAAGTCGCTTTTTTCTGCGGCTGGTAATGGGTGTGCAGAAGGTGGTGGGCTGTTTCACTCAGGGGTTTTTGGAGGAAGTCGCGGTACAGCGCAATGACGTCGGGATTCTCGTGGGACTTGCGGTAGGGGAGGTTTTCGTCGATCTCATAGAGCGAATCCTGACGCAGCTTTTTAATGTCAAACGTTGTGTTGACCGTCTGCCCGCCGCCGCCGATACAGCCACCCGGACAGGCCATAATCTCAATAAACGTATAATCCGCAGAACCATCCTCAATGTTTTGCAGGATGGTTTCGGCATTTTTCAGGCCATGCGCGATGGCAACCTTGACCGTAGCGCCGCCAAGCTGGATGGTCGCTTCCTTGACCCCTTCATTGCCGCGTACGGCTTCAAATTCGAGCGTTTGCAGGGGCTTGCCGGTGCAGGCTTCCGCAACCGTACGCAAAGCAGCCTCCATGACGCCGCCGGTTGCCCCAAAGATTGCCCCGGCCCCACTGCCGATCCCGAGCGGGCTGTCGAAGTCGCCTTCCGGGAGGTTCGGGAAATCAAGGCCCACATACTTAATCATTTTGGTCAGTTCCCGGGTGGTGATGACAATATCAACATCGCGGATGCCATCCACCTGCATTTCCGGGCGGGCGGCCTCGTATTTTTTCGCCACACAGGGCATCACAGACACTGTGACAATATTTTTCGGGTCAATGCCGGCCACCTTACTGTAATACGATTTGGAAATCGCACCAAAAATCTGCTGCGGGGATTTTGCGCTGGAAAGATGCTCCAGCAGGCCGCTGTGGTGTTTTTCGATATAATTGATCCAGCCGGGCGAGCAGGAGGTAATCATGGGGAGCTTGCCATGGTTTTGCAGACGGTCGAGCAGCTCGTGGCCTTCCTCCATGATCGTAACGTCGGCGGAGAAGTTGGTATCAAAGACTTTGTCAAACCCGATGATCCGCAGGGCGCTGACCATTTTTCCGGTGACAATGCTTGCCTTGTCCATGCCAAAGCCGTCCCCGAGCGCGACGCGCACCGACGGGGCAACCTGCACAATCACGTGTTTCTGGGGGTCATGCAGGGCGTCCCAGACCTTCTGGGTATCGTCCTTTTCCACAATCGACCCCACCGGGCAGACGGTGCTGCATTGGCCGCACAGGATGCAGTCGGTCTGTTCAAAGGGCAGGTTATAAGCAGTTGTGACAATCAGGTCATGGGAGCGGTTGGCGTAGGTGAGCGCGGATACCCCTTGGTTTTCGGAACAGGCTTTGATACACCGTCCGCAGCGGATACATTTGGCAAGGTCGCGCACAAGGCTGGGGTTGCTGTCCTGGATCGGGTAGGGTTTGCATACATTGGGGAATTTGGGGCTTTGGATATTGAACCGGCTGCACAGGTTCTGAAGCTCACAATTCTGGTTGCGGGGACATGCCAGACAATCCTGATCGTGGTTTGCCATAATCATTTTCAGTACGCCAACCTGTGTATCGCGGACCTTCTGGGTATCGGTATAGATTTCCATGCCTTCCCAGACAATCGTCGAGCAGGCAGCAAGCAGCTTGCGGTTGCCGGACACCTCCACCACACACATCCGGCAATGGGCTTTCACGGCCTGATCGGGGAAATAACACAGGTGGGGGATATCAATATGGGCCTTTTTGGCGGCATCAATGACGCGGGTACCCTTAGGCACCTGCAAGGGGATGTTATTAATTGTGATATGTACCATTTCCATTGTTAGTTACCCTCCGTTTTTACCGCAAAACATTCCGGGAAAAGATCCATCGCACACGACAGTGCGTTTTGAGCCGTTTCGCCCAGGCCGCACAGCGAGGCGTTCTTCATAATCATAATAATTTTCTTCATATTTTGAAGGTCTTCGCCGGTGTGCATACCAGCCATGACTTTCTCAAGCAGCAGCTTCATCTGGGTATTGCCTTCGCGGCAGGGGGTACATTGGCCGCAGCTTTCGTGGAAGAAAAATTCCTGCGTGGCAAGGAGGAAGTCCAGCACAGAGGTACGCTTGTCAATCACAAGGATCGCGCCTGACCCCACGCCGACACCAGCTGCAGTCAAATCTTCATAGGTATACGGGATATCCAGCACATCCTCGGGACGGGCAATTTTGCCGGATGCACCGCCAAACTGGATCAATTGGATTTCGTGGTTATTTTTGACGCCGCCGGCAAGGTCAAAAATGATATCGCGCACCTTGACGCCAAACGGGATTTCGAACGCGCCGGGATTGCGGACATTGCCTGCTACACTAATCATTTTGGTGCCAACGGAATTTTGCGTGCCATAGGAGAGATATTCCTTTTTGTCATCCAGCAGGATGCTCGGCACCAGGCACAGGCTCTCGACATTATTGACACAGGTAGGAAGGTGGAACAGCCCGCACTGTTTGATAAAAGGGGGCTTCATTCTGGGACGCCCGCTTTTGCCCTCCATGGATTCGACCAAAGCCGTCCCCTCGCCGCAGACATACGCGCCCGCACCGGAATACAAATGCACATCATAGGAAAAGCCTGTTTTCCCTAAAATATTTTCCCCCAGATATCCTTTTTCCCGGACCTGCCAGATGGCGTTTTGGAACAGGGGGCGCAGATGGGAATATTCCTCACGCAGATACAGATAGCCGTCCTGCGCGCCCACGCTGTAACCGGCAATAATCATTGCCTCAATCAAACGGAACGGGTCGTTTTCCATCAGGGTGCGGTCTTTAAAGGTAGCGGGCTCACCCTCGTCGGCATTGCAGATGACAACCTTGCGGGGCTGGTTCACTTCCCGTGCCTGACGCCATTTTTTCCCCATATCGTAGCCGGCGCCGCCGCGCCCTTTCACCGCACAGGCCGCAAGGCAGTCGGCAATTTGTTCGCCGGTCATGGACAGGGCTTTTCGCAGGGCGGAAAAACCACCGATCTGTTCGTAGGAATCAAGGGAGGAGGGATTGTATTTCCCAAAATTGCGGGTCATAAACGAAACCGTATTAGCCATATGGATACCTCCTATTCTTCGGCAAGCCGCTGGACAATCTGGATGATTTGCTGGCGGGTGGTCAGCGGGCCGTATACAACATCGTGGATGCGGATGGCAGGAGCCTTATCGCACGCGCCAAAGCAGGGCACTTCCTCAAGGGTAAAGCGGCCGTCATATGTCACTTCATTGAGGCCAATGTTCAGGACATCCTTGAGCGTATCCAAAACAAAGCAATTGTGGTTGACCTTGCACACCACACTCGAGCAAACCTGAATGGGGTATTTTGCCCGGGGCGTTTCATGCAGGGCCGAGAAAAACGAGATCACATCATACACCTGGGTAATTTTCAGGTGCATTTTTTCGGCTACATAATAAGCGGCAGCTTTGGGGATATATTTGCGTGGTACAGCCTTCTGGATATCGAGTAAAATTTCCAGCAGCTTAGAGGGTTCGTATCCATACCTTTGCATGGCCTCGTCCATTTCCTGTATCAGTGCCGGGGTCAATACAGCAGGGGTTTCTATCATAGCTTTGCTCCTACTTTCCTAAATCATTTTTCTGGGATTTGACATTATTATTAAGGATAGCATACTTGCCGCCCTGCGTCAATAAACGCCAATCTTTTAACGAAATTTTAAAAAGAAATCTCTTTTCGTGATCTGCAAAGTATGTTATGATAGAAAAGACAACACAGTTGTGAATACCAGAGAAGAAATAGGGAGGAATGAATGGATGGAAAAAGCGAACGTCTATTTTACCAATATGCGTACCGTGTCCATGGGGGACAATTTATTGCAAAAGCTGCAAAAGCTGATGCTTGCAGCAGGGATCAAAGACATAGATTTCAGCCGGAAATTTGTGGCCATCAAGCTGCATTTTGGCGAGCCGGGGAACCTTGCGTACCTGCGCCCGAATTATTCCCGGGCAGTGGCAGACCTGGTGCGGGAGCTTGGCGGCAAGCCGTTCCTGACGGACTGTAATACGTTGTACGTCGGCCGGCGGAAAAATGCACTCGACCATTTGGGGGCTGCGTATGAAAATGGGTTTTCCCCATTCTCCACCGGATGCCATGTCATCATCGGGGACGGCCTGAAAGGGACCGATGAAGCTTTGGTGCCAGTGCCAAACGGAGAATATGTCAAACAGGCGCGCATTGGATAGGCTGTGATGGACGCCGATGTTGTGATTTCCCTGAACCATTTTAAAGGCCATGAAATGGCGGGCTTTGGCGGGGCGCTGAAAAATATCGGCATGGGC
>CATJNB010000085.1 GCA_949741605.1 uncultured Eubacteriales bacterium
GTTGACATGAGCCAGTTGTATGCGCTCTCCCCCATGCTTGACCAGTTCCCGCAGGAGGTTCTGCACAAAGCCCAACAGGAGGCTTCCAGCATACAAGACCTCATGCTCAACCAATCCGGGATCGCCATGGTCCGCAACTTCTATCGGGAACTGGGCATGGATCTGCAAGGCATCCAGACCCGCTATATTTTAAATAACGGCCTGATTATGCTCGCCATTGCACTGAGCGGCGGGGTTTGTACCGTCCTGGTCACCCTGCTCGCCTCGCGGATCGCTGCCGGCGTTGCGCGTGACCTTCGCAAAGATATCTTCCGTAAGGTGATCCGTTTCTCCAATAACGAGTTCGATCAATTTTCTACGGCATCCCTCATCACCCGTACCACCAACGACATCACCCAACTGCAAATGCTTGTCATTATGGGAATCCGGATCCTGTGTTCCGCTCCCATTATGGGTGCCGGAGGGATCGTGATGGCCTTGCGAAAAAGTGTTTCCATGAGCTGGGTCATTGCCCTTTCGGTCATTGTCCTGATTGGGTTTATCGGGGTCGTGCTGGCGGTCGCCATGCCAAAATTCAAGAAAATGCAGTCCCTCATTGACCGCCTGAATCTGGTTGCCCGGGAAAACCTCAATGGTTTAATGGTGATCCGTGCCTTTGGTACAGAAGATTTTGAAAAGGAACGGTACGAAACCGCAAACCGCAACCTCAGCAAAGTCCAGCTTTTCGGTAACCGTCAGATGATGCTCATGATGCCAACCATGATGTTTATTATGAACGCAACCAGCCTGCTGATTGTCTGGATCGGCGCACATCAGATCGCAAATTCCAGTATGCAGGTCGGCGATATGATCGCCTTTATGCAGTATGCGATGCAGATTATTATGGCCTTCCTTTTTATCTCCATGATGTTTATTATAGTGCCGCGTGCTGCTGTATCGGGAAAACGAATCCAGGAGGTCCTCTCTACGGAAAGCTCTGTGCTCGACCCCCAGAATCCTCAGCCGTTCGATCCATCCCAAACGGGTGTGGTAGAATTTAAAAATGTTTCGTTCCGGTATCATGGTGCAGATGAAAATGTGTTGGAAAACATCTCCTTTACTGCAAAACCCGGTGAAACAACGGCATTGATCGGCTCAACCGGTTCCGGGAAATCCACGCTCATTAACCTGATTCCCCGTTTTTATGATGTCACGCAAGGGGAGGTTACCGTCAATGGCGTCAATGTCAAGGACGTTGCCCAGCACGACCTGCGGAAAATCATTGGGTATGTCCCGCAAAAAGGTGTGCTGCATAAAGGCACCATCGCCTCCAACCTGCGTTATGGGGATCAGAACGCTTCCCTGGAACAAATGGAAACCGCTGCCGAAGTTGCACAGGCAATGGATTTTATCCGGCAAAAACCAGAAGGGATGGATTCCCCGATTTCTGCTGGTGGCGGGAATGTATCGGGCGGCCAGAAACAGCGGCTTTCCATTGCCCGTGCGCTGGTCACAAAGCCTGATATCTATATCTTTGATGACAGCTTTTCTGCCTTGGACTTCAAAACCGATGCCGCATTGCGCCATGCCCTGAAGGACTACACGTCCGACAGTACGGTGCTCATTGTTGCCCAACGGGTTGGTACGATCCGCCATGCCGAACAGATTCTTGTGCTGGATAAAGGGAAAATTGTGGGCATGGGGACACATGAGCAGCTCTTAACATCCTGCCCTACCTATTACGAAATTGCCGCATCCCAATTGTCAAAGGAGGAGTTGGAAGCATGAGTCAGCAACATCAACACCGTGGTCCCATGGGTCGCGGGATGCAAATGGGCGGCGCAAAAGCCAAAGATTTCAAAGGCTCCTTTGCTAAGCTTCTAAAATATATGGGGAAATACAAGGTTTCCCTGATCCTCGTCTTTTTTTTCGCCATTGCTTCTACGGTCTTTCAGATCATCGGCCCCAAAATCCTCGGCGAAGCCACCAACAAATTGACGGAAGGCATTATGGCCATGGTGCAAGGCTCCGGCGGCGGGATCGACTTTGTCGCTATTGGCACGATCATTGCCGTACTGCTTGGGTTATACGTGGTCAGTCTGCTCTTTGGATATCTGCAAGGCTATCTCATGGCAGGCATTTCCATGAAAGTCACCCACCGCCTGCGGATTGATATTTCCAATAAAATCCACCGTTTGCCGTTCCGCTTTTACGATACCACCACAACCGGCGAAGTCCTCTCCTACATCACCAACGATATCGACGCCATTAGCCAAAGCCTCAATCAGAGTGTCACCCAAATCATCACCTCCGCTACCACTCTGATCGGGATTCTTGTGATGATGTTTACCATCAGCTGGCAAATGTCGCTGGTGGCTTTGGCGATGATCCCGGTATCCATGCTGTTTGTTATGATCATCGGCAAGAAATCTCAAAAGCACTTCGTTTCCCAACAGGCTTTTCTGGGGCATGTCAATGGGCATGTCGAGGAAATGTACGGCAGCCATCTGGTCGTGCAGGCGTTCAACGGGCAGGAACGCTGCGCGCAGGATTTTGAAACGTATAACGACTCCCTGTACCAATCTGCATGGAAATCCCAGTTCCTCGCCGGCCTGATGATGCCAGTGATGCAGTTTATCGGCAATCTTGGATATGTTGCCGTATGTATCCTTGGCGGCTGGCTTGCCATCACTGGTGTCATTTCCATTGGTGATATCCAAGCCTTTATGCAGTATGTGCGCCAATTTACCCAGCCCATCGCACAAGTGGCCAACATTTCCAACATCCTCCAGCAAACCGCCGCCGCTTCCGAACGTGTTTTTGCCTTCCTCGAACAGGAGGAGGAAATCCCCGAAAACCCAACCCCTGTCCGTGTCAACCGCGACGATTCCGTTCCCGATACCGAACTGCATGTACATATCCAAGGCAGCGTACAGTTTGCCCATGTCAGTTTTGGATACTCGCCAGAAAAAATCATTATCCACGATTTTTGCGCCAATATTCAACCCGGCCAAAAGGTTGCGATCGTTGGGCCGACGGGTGCGGGGAAAAGTACCATTATCAAACTTTTGATGCGTTTCTACGATGTCAACGATGGCGCAATCCTGATAGACGGTTACGATATTAAGGATTTCAAACGGAATGAATTGCGTTCGTTATTTGGGATGGTGCTTCAGGATACGTGGCTGTATCATGCCTCCATTGCCGACAACATCCGTTATGGCAAGCTCGACGCCACAGAGGAGGAAATCCGTCAGGCGGCAAAGGCCGCTCAGGTGGACCATTTTGTCCACACCCTGCCCGACGGCTATCAGATGATCCTCAATGAAGATGCCAGCAATATTTCGCAGGGGCAAAAACAACTTCTGACCATTGCCCGGGCTATCCTCGCAGACCCACAAATCCTGATCCTTGATGAAGCCACCAGCAGCGTCGATACCCGTACCGAAGTGCTGATCCAGACCGCCATGAACAATCTCATGAATGGCCGTACCAGCTTTGTAATCGCCCATCGGCTCTCGACCATCCGGGATGCCGACTGGATTCTCGTCATGAAAGACGGCGACATTTTAGAGCAGGGCAACCACGAGCAGCTCATGGAACAACACGGGTTCTATGCCAACCTGTATAACAGCCAGTTTGAAGGGAATACCGAACTGGAAACCGCATAATACAAACACAAAAAGCCGGAAACCGTTTTACATGGTTTCCGGCTTTTGCTCGCATGGGGGAAGCTGACAGGATGGCTTGGTCAGCGCGAGCAGCGCAAGCTGATCCCCCACCACCTCCAGCAGAGCCCCCACTAATTCCAGATCGTCTGCTGACAGGTGCTGGGCAAGCTGGAA
>CATJNB010000086.1 GCA_949741605.1 uncultured Eubacteriales bacterium
AGAAGTGCCAAAATATTATTTGGAAAATTCGCACCCGGCAATTATCTCGAAAGAAGTTTTTGAGGCGGTACAGGAACTGCTAAAACAAAAGAGTAGAATCCACGCTCCCAAAAAGGAAATGCAGCAATTCCCTCTTAGTAGGATGATGAAGTGCGGGCTGTGCGGTTCGACCTTTTATCGTTGTCCAAACGAGGAATACATTGGCTGGATGTGCTATCGGCACAGGCAGAGCAAAGATTTGTGCAAGATGGACATTGTCCAAGAAAAAGAAGTGTATGGGGCGTTTTTGAACCTATATAATAAATTACTGGAACATAAGGAAGAAATCCTTACACCGATGTTGTGCCAGCTCAGGGAATTACAAGGGAAAATTCTGTTTTCCAAACCCGATGTCATCCGGCTAAATCAGGAGATATCCGAATTAATGAAGCAGAATCATTCGCTGTCACGGTTGCAGAGCAAGGGATGCATTGATTCCGCCCTTTTTGTTGAACGAAGCACGAAAAACAATCAACAATTAGCTCAGTTACAGGAAGAATTACGAAGGTTGAGGGAACCAGACAGCATCAGTGAAATGACGGAACATACCAAGACCCTATTGGATTTACTCGAAGAAGCCCCACCTATGCTGGAATTTGATCCCGACATTTTTAAAGTCATGATCACAAACATAGTGATTCATTCGAACAAATTTTGTTTCCATCTGGCCAATGGACTGATTCTGGAGGAAGGGAGGTGAGAGGAATGAAAAAAATACGCTATCTCCCATTCGGTTATCAAATCAATGCAGGGAACATTATGATCCATCCAGAAGAAAGCACATTGATTTGTGAGTTGTATCAAAAATATCTGGAAGGCAGTTCGATCAAAAAACTGGCTGAATATGCAGATCGCAGCGGGATTCCCTATCGGGAAAACGCTAACGGCTGGAACAAAAATATGATTTCCCGCATTTTAGAGGATGGACGTTACTGGCAGGGGGATCGGTTCCCGGTTTTAATCGACCGGGAAATCGCCATACAAGCAGTGACATTAAAGAAAAGCAAAACAGCCCAGAAAGGAAAACTTGGATTTCTAAAAAGAAAACTGGTTTGTTGCCACTGCGGTAATTTTTTAATCCGAAGTCAGAGAACATCCGATAGCATTACCTGGGAATGTAAAGGTTGCGCAACACAGTTTGGCCCTCTAAGCGATGAGGAAATCCTCGATATGCTAGAAGGAAAATTGAACTGGATCGGCCAGCATCCTGAGCAAATTGAAAGAAAAATGATTCATCCCCATAGCCTGTCTATACAGATCGCCCGTATGACCAATGAGATCAACCAACTGCTGGATCAACGGCAGGTGGATGCAGAGCGTGTAGTTGCCCTGATTTTAGACTGCGCAAGCGAAAAATATCAGCAGTGCCACGTGGAGCAATGTGATCACATAACGATAAAGATGAAAGAAATATTTCAGAGGTATTGTGAATCCGGCATACCCATATCGGAGCTTTTCGAGCAAACCACAGAAAAAGTGCTGTTACAACCGGACGGTTCCATCCAGCTTCAACTGCAAAATGGGAAAATCATATAACAATTTTGGAAAGGAGTGGTTGTAATGGGCGAACGGCGTATCCGTGTGATTCCTGCAAATCCACTGTTGACAGATGTGATAAAAAGAAAAAGAACCTTGCGGGTAGCTGCTTATTGCCGGGTTAGCACAGATGATGAAGAACAACAAAGCAGTTTTGAAACTCAAGTGAAATATTATACGGAAAAAATCAACGGTCATGAAGGCTGGCAGTTAGCGGGAATTTTTGCAGACGAGGGTATTTCTGGTGTGCGCACGAAAAAGCGGGTGCAATTTAATGAAATGATTGCACAGTGCCGAAAAAAGAAAATCGACCTGATCCTTACCAAATCGATTTCCCGGTTTGCCCGGAATACCGTAGACTGTATTGACCATGTTCGACTGCTCAAACGTTTAGGGATCGCGGTGATTTTTGAAAAAGAAAACATCGATACCTCGCATATGAACAGCGAAATGATTCTGACCTGCCTGAGTGCCTTTGCACAGGCAGAAAGCGAATCCATGAGTGGAAATATCACAAAAGGCATCCGCATGGGCTACAAAAACGGGCGGTTTGCATTCCGGTACGTGAACTGCTTGGGATATCGACAGGGAGCCGACGGTGAGCCGGAAATTGTCCCGGAAGAAGCGGAAATCATCCGCATGATTTATCAAAATTATTTAGATGGAGATAGTTTAGGAAAGATTAAAAATACCTTAGAATCAAAGGGAATCTTAACAGCTACGGGTAAGAAAGAATGGAGCGTCTCTGTCATTCAGCAGCTTTTAATCAACGAAAAATATGCAGGAGATATCCTCTTACAAAAAACATATGTAGATGATTTTCTGGAAGGAAAAACGAAAACGAATCGTGGGGAATTGCCGAAGTATTACATTGAAAATAACCACCCCGCAATTATTCCAAGAGAGATGTTCCATCGGGTGCAGGAAGAAATCGCACGCCGAAAAAGCAAACGGCCTACGACACAGAAAAACTCCAAAACGAACCGTGGAAAATTTAGCAGCCAATATGCCTTATCGGAAAGGTTGGTATGTGGGAACTGCGGCTGCCATTACCGCCGGGTAACTTGGAGCATCCATGGACGCAAAGAGGTGGTTTGGCGGTGTATTAACCGTTTAGAATTTGGAAAAAAGATGTGTCCAGACTCGCCTACGATGAAAGAAGAAGGGTTGCATCAAGCGATTTTAGAAGCCATAAATTCTCTGGCCCAAGACAAAGGAGAAGAACTGGTCTCCTGTCTGCAAGACACGCTGGTTAGCAGCACAGCAGGCAAATTTGATGTGCATGCGATTCAAAGACAACTGGACGAGAAAGGAAGGGAATTTGACCGACTGCTGTGCCTGACCGGAGAGGAAGAAAGCGAATTTCTGGATCGGAAGATAAAGAAGGTTAGTGACGAGATGGC
>CATJNB010000087.1 GCA_949741605.1 uncultured Eubacteriales bacterium
CAAAGATTTCACGGGTGTCATGATAGGTGATTTCATCATTTTCAATCTTTCCCGAATGGTATGCAAATAAAATCCGGAAATGATCCAAACGCTGCTCCAGATCGCTAATGCTCGTGATTGGATATTTCTGCCAATCTTTTACTGTCGACAAATAATCTGCCACCGTTACATTGCCGCCTTTCTCAAAATAGAAAAACAGGTATAGAAAGATGCCCGTCATTCCGTCATTTTCGCAGCATCCGTCCATTCCTGTTGCTCTTTGCGCACATCAGCTAACTTTTTGCTCAACCCGTTCTAAGCGTTTTTCTAACAGTTCTATCTTATGTTCCAATTCCCATTGTTTTTCATGGGTTAATTTATATCCGTCAAACAGAGCGTCAATCCGCTTGCCGATGTCGTTCTCAATTAAGACCTTTACTCCCCGGATTTTATCTTCCATCATGTTTTCCATCTCATCCCTCATGTTAGACATTTCATCCCGGACTCCCTGAATTTTCTCATCCATCATTTGTGTGATGGTTTCGGTCTGTTGTTTCATTTGTTCCTGCATACGCTGTTCCAGCTTTTCGTTTTGTTCCTGCATACGCTGTTCTAACTGCTGCATTCGTCGTTCTTGTTTTTCGTCTTGTTGCCGGATTAACTCAGCGATTTGCTGCAAATCTTCTTTTGTCACACGATCACCCCTATTTGTTTTCTTTTTAGTATAACACAAAAAAATAGTTCCTTCAATCCCTGTTATCCTATCATTTTTCGCTTATCATTACCTGCTTTGCGTGTCTTTTCTCGTTTTTTGAGATGCTGTTGCCAGCCGTGTTTTAGGAATTTCTTTCTGATCGGTATAGACTGGAATCCCCAGTTGATGTGCATGGTGAATCTCTGTCCACATGCCTTGCGTCCATTCTGGGCCATACACATGGAGCTGCTGGCAGGACTCCAGCAGCTTCAGGCACATTTTCTGGGCTGCCTGATCCTGTGCACGATCCTCTGGGTCTGCAATCGGCACAAACATCAAATGGGGACAAATTGGAATATCTCCCTGCTCAAATACTTCTTTGGCTTTTTGACGCGCAAATTCCATGTTTTGCTCGACATTCCCTCTTAATGGAGCACAAATATAAACCAAATCTGCTGATGTTTTTTCCCGTTCAGGTGACTCCTGAAATTCTGCACCTGAAAAACCATCAATCAACATCTCTTTTTCCATATTCGCCAGGTATCGATCCAAATGCTCTTTGCTATAACAAAAACAGTAAAAATTATAATCCCCTTTGATTAGATTGCAGCGAAGCAAGTAGGAGTATGTTTCGGTGTCAACGCGAAAACCGTACTCGGTGCAATAATTTCCAGGAAATCCACTATCCGGATGTCGTCTTACATAGTCTGCCATAGCAGTACGGCTTTGCAAAATGGCATATTCATCGGAACATAAGGCATTCACCACCTCGTCCATTTCGGATCGAAACTCCTTTGTTTTCCATTGCCGCTGCTGATCAAACCAAGTCGTATAAAAGCCATTCCCGGATCGGTCAAAATCGCCCCGGAGATATCCAATACACCCTGTCTGCTCCTGCACTTCTTTGCTTTGAGCATAGGTGTATTTTCGTTCTTCTGGATTCATTACCCGTATTTTCATGTTTCCATTCCTCCTGATTGAATTATGCCAAAATAGATGCAAAGAGATAGTAACAAAAAGATGTGCTAATATCTCTGTATCTCTATTGTTATTTGAGATATTGCTTGATTTCATATCCACCCACAAACTGAATCTGGATTTCCTCTTTGGAGATTACAGCGATCCGTTCGATAATCCGGTAAGTCAGGGAATCCGAATATTCCGTAAGGTCGAGAGGTTCCTGTGATATCCGCTTCATAATACTCTCCATTTCTAATGCCTTAATCTTGTTTTGCTCGATCCATTTTTCGGCCTGCTCCTTTTGCTCCCGCAGCTTTGCCATCTCGTCACTGATTTTCTTGATCTTTCGATCCAGAAATTCACTTTCTTCCTCTCCAGTCAGGCACAGCAGTCGGTCAAATTCCTGTCCTTTCTCATCAAGTTGTCTTTGGATCGCATGGACATCAAATTTTCCTGCCGTGCTACTAACCAGTGTGTCTTGCAGACAGGAAACCATTTCTTTCCCTGTGCCTTGTGCCAGAGAATTGACTGCTTCTAAAATCGCTTGATGTAAACTTTCTTCTTTCATCGTAGGTGAGTCTGGACACATCTTTTTTCCAAATTCTAAACGGTTAATACACCGCCACACCACCTCTTTGCGTCCATGGATGCTCCAAGTTACCCGGCGGTAATGGCAGCCGCAGTTTCCGCATACCAACCTTTCTGATAAGGCATATTGGCTGCTAAATTTCCCACGGTTCGTTTTGGAGTTTTTTTGTGTCGTGGGACGTTTGCTTTTTCGGCGTGCGATTTCTTCCTGCACCCGATGGAACATCTCCCTCGGAATAATCGCCGGATGGTTATTTTCAATGTAATATTTCGGCAATTCTCCACGATTCGTTTTTATTTTCCCTTCCAGGAAATCATCCACATACGTCTTTTGTAAGAGGATATCCCCTGCATATTTTTCATTTTGCAGGACCCGGATAATAACAGCAGTCCCCCACTCTTTCTTGCCTGTAGCTGTTGGAATTCCTTTTTCTTCTAAGGTATTTTTGATTTTTACTAAACTATCGCCATCTAAATAATTTTGATAAATCATCCGGATGATTTCCGCTTCTTCCGGGACAATTTCCGGCTCACCGTCTGCTCCCTGCCGATATCCTAAGCAGTTCACATACCGGAATGCAAACCGCCCGTTCTTGTAGCCCATGCGGATGCCTTTGGTGACATTCCCGCTCATCGATTCGCTTTCTGCCTGTGCAAAGGCACTCAGGCAGGTCAGGATCATTTCGCTGTTCATATGCGAGGTATCGATG
>CATJNB010000088.1 GCA_949741605.1 uncultured Eubacteriales bacterium
AGTGACTGCGTGAGCAGATGCAGGTTTTCATACTGTTCCAGATCAATTTGCAGCAGGCTCACAATACTTGGCAACAGTTCCTCAATGGTCTGATATTTTACCTGTGCCTTCAAATCCTGCGCGCCCTTATCGCTCCGGTAGCTGACATACGCCCTCTCTTGATTGACATACGCATCCGCCTGATGCCAGATTTCGGCCGCGCTGCCCTGCGATTCATCGGTTTCCTTGACTGTAAAGTTAATGTGGAGCGGATGATCTTTGAGAGCATCCGTCAGCAGGTTCATCACGATATTATCCCCGCCAAACAGGTCGGTATAACCAGTCAGGGAAGCCTTGATGATGTCTTGCAGCTCCTGCGGATTGTCATAAGCGGTCATATCCGACGCGCTCAAGCTCATATTGCTGTCCAGCACCTTGATGCCGTCCGCTTTCAGGAGCGACAAGTGATCCTTCGCCTGCCCATTTGTTTTGGTAATGGTGGCTGTCAGGATATCCTCGTCGCTGACCTTCAGGGAAATCTCAAAGACCGATTCGCCGTTTTCCTCACGGATCGGGGTAACGGTGAGGTTTTGCAGCAGCGTGAGGATATTTTTGACCGAGAAGCCATCCTTTTCGAGATACTTGGCATACGCATCCGGAAGCAGCTGTTTGACGATATTGCGGATTTGCTCCTCACTCAGGTCGGTTTCCTGTTGGGTCGTTTCATGCTGTTCCTGCGTGAGCAGCTTCTGGATCAAGGCAACCTGTTCCTCGCTCACCGTATAACCCTGGAGAATGGATCGGATTTGCGTGCCGCTGACCTGGTCTCTTGGGAGGCTGTCTAAGGCATTGAGCAGGGTCAGGATATTATTGTTACGCTGTTGGATGGCCTCGTCTTTGGCGTCACCAGCCAGCGACGGGTCAACCGCCGGCACAATCTGCTCTAAGACCTCGCGCACTTCAGAACGTTTCCCGCCGATTTCGTCATAGAGGAATTTCGGCAGTTCATCGAGCAGGTCACGCAGCCTCTCCTGACTAAAGTACAACTGCAACAGCGCTTTCCCGTCTTGGTTGCGGTCCCCATACTCCACATAAATTTGCGGGGTCATACCATCGTCACCGTTCCAATAGGTAAGGGTCAGAGGGCCGCCGAAGAAGTTCTGCACGGTGACTTGTGCATCCACAACATCGGTCTTTTTCCCGTTGGTTTCTTTTTGCAGAATATTGCCATCCTGATCGACGCGGCGCACAATTTTCACATCTGCGGTTTTATCAATATGAAGGGTAGTTCCCGCATCGCCGATATCGAGGTCTACCGTAAACGCATAGGCTTTGGCATTGAGCAAGTCAAAGACCGGCTGTACAAATTGTGCCAGGGTATCCAGATCAAAATACGTGTCATCACCCTGGAGAGTGTCCACGTCAATCGCACCAGATACCTCGTTGACCTTGAGGCTGAGGGTCGTATCGTGGTAATAGATCGGGGTGTTACCGGAGGCATCGTCCTGCTGCGCCTTGTGATACCCGAACAGCTCCAGCCCTTCCAGCGAAACGCCAAGCCCGTCAGGATCCAGCCCCACGCAGGCTTTTAAGATGTTTTGCCCATCCATGGAAAATTCCAGTTCTGCGCGGTTTTCGGAAATGTGCAGGCCCTTAAAGCGTTCCAGCAGGGACCCAATCATTTCTATGATATTGATATCATTTGCATCTGTTTCGCCGTCCTCCTTACCGAACAGCTCCATGAGCGCATCCATATCTTTGGGCAAGCCCGGATACATTTCCTGCATAAAGTCCACGTAGGTCTGGGGGAGGAAGGTATCGTAAGGGATTTGCTCTGCGGCGTCCTGAACCGACGAATCTGCACCATCCTGTACGAGTTTGTTGTCCACAGCCTCCTTGATCGCTTGGATCAGGCTGTCTGCGGCGTCTTTTTCGTCCAGCCCGGCAAGATCCAGCTTGAGCTTCAAAGCGCCATAGGACAGATAAGCCACGTCATCCGCATAAGTCACCGTCAGCGGCTCCCCAGCGAGTTGTGCCGTTACCTGTGCGCGGATGGTTTCTTTTCCGGCATCCTCTGTGCCGCGTTCCAGCCTGACATTCATCTTCTGATCCGGCCAGATTTCCTGTAACATTTCAGTAAGGTCGGTTTGTGAGGCATCATCCGCGCGGCTGGGGTTGATGGCAACCGTTACGTCAAAATCATAAGCATCCGCCTGGAACAGACGGTAAATCGGCTCAATCAAACCAGCCAACTGATCCAGATCGGCAAACTCCTCGGTGATGCTCAAATCGAGCGGGGTTTGATGGATTCTGGTGACATCCACCGTCAGGTCTGCTGTGCCATATTCCGCATCACTGCCAGCGCCGTCCTTCCGGATCAGATGCAGGTCGCGCAGCGAAATGCTTGCAAATTCTGTCCCTTTGTCATTGAGGCTCACGGCCGCATGGACAATATCCTGCATATTCTCGGCATCCATGGCAAAGCCTACGGTGATCGTACCATGTTTCGCGGTCAGCAGAGTGACGCGCCGCAGGATTTCCTGTACCAGTTCTTTTTCATTCAGAGGCTTACCGTCTTGTGGGGTAAAGCGTTCGATCAGGTCGATATAGCTTTGCGGGAGGAACGCCGAATAATCCATCTCCGGCGCACTGCCGTTTCCATCGTCCATGATCTTCTTGATTTCCGCAATCAGCTCCGATTCTTCTGAAGCCGAGAGCCGGACTTTCACCTCATTGCCAAACTGAAGCGCTACGGTATCGCCCGCGTAGGTCACAATGAGGTCTTTGCCCATTTTCCCGGACCCGTCAAAGAGGGTCGCCTTCACCCGTGCGGATACGGTTTTCGGGGTATCGCGGCTGATCTGCACATGTAGCTTTCCGTTCCAGAAATCGTGGAATTGTTCTTCGATTTCCGGGTCAAGGTCAACCGCCACATCAAATTCATACGCTTTCGCTTCCAGCAGCCTGGTGATCGGTTTGATGAATTTCGCCAGTTCGTCAAGCGCAACGTAATCGTCGTCATTGGGACGCCCGCTGACATCCCCGCCAGCAGGCAGCTTGATCTGTGTGACGGTCAGCTCGGCATAGGTCTTTCCATCGCCCATGACGAGAAGGGTCGCACGTTCGCTGTCCTGCGGCACCGAACCAGCGGTGATGCTGATATCGCTGCCACCGGCGGTCAGGCTGATTTCCAGATGGTGTTCGCCCGTCATACTGAGCGTCAGGGACTGGAGGACTTCAAACAGGGTATCGGTATCGAGCTGGCCAAGCTGCTCGGCTTCCTGCTTGAGAGCCTCCTGCACCTTATCCGCAGCATCCGATGCCCCCTGCTGTACCGCAGGATCATCCTTGAGTTCCTCAATCACACCAACCAGATCCATGATATTTTGGATGAGGTCGGTCAGCACAGTGGTCTGGTTGACATCCATCACCAGCGCAATTACTGGGTTTTCTTGGTAGCTCAGGTAAATTTTATCGCCAACCTTGCGGATCGTAATGTTGTATTCTTCCATCACAGTCAAGTCCATGGTGCAGTCGTCGGCACGCAGGATATTGAGCGTAGGCTCCAGACAGTCGATCAGATCCATCACATTGACCGCATCCGTAAGATCCGGCTCGGCGATGGAAACCTCGCCATTTACCACAAGGTCACGCAGTTCCAGCCCGAAGCTGCCGTCGAGCAGGCCGCGCACCGAAATAAGTTCCGGGTATTTCTCCCCGTTGACGACCTTCAATTCCACCGTATCGTCCCCAAGATCAAACGCCAGCGAGAAGGTATTGTCGGCAAACGACAAATCATGCAGGCTGCCGAGCATCCCGACAAGATCAAGGGAGTCAAGGTCAAACGAATCGCTCAAATCCAGTATCCCAGAGAGGTCAATGCCTTCTGGCAGGATTTCCTCCAGCTTTTTGAGGAGCGTTTCGATATCCGCGTCTTTCAGGTACAGCTCGATATTGGCATAATGGATATACGTCACACTGCCCGTATGCTCGATGCACAGCGGCACACCGCCCAGATTATCGGTAGTAACCGCGAAATCAATCTGGTTATTCTTACCCCGTTTCAGCTGGACATCCAGCAAATAGGTTTCCCCGTCCAGCTCAATGGCCACCGTAAACTTCCAGCTCTTGGCGTCGATCAATTTCAGGAACGGCCCGACAAAATCAAGCAGGTCGCTCACTTCTTCATAGGCATCGCTGTCAATCTCCCAGTCAAGCGGGGTATTGCCCAGTACAAGGTCACGCAGGGTCAGGTAGACCGTCTGCCCAAAGATAGTCACGCCGCCCACTTCCGCAAAGGTGAGGGTTTCGCCATCGGTTGCCGCACGCAGCTGGATGGTATCCGAACCAATCTTCAGCTTCACAGTCAGGATATCGTCCTGCATTTCGATGCTGTGCAGGGTACGCAGGATGGCCAGCGGCGAGGGGTTCTTCAGGAGCTTCTCATAACCCTTGGGCAAAATATCCCCAATCTCCAAACGGAAGCCATCGGGCAACCATTCCTCAATCTGGCGGCTGATCTTCTTGAAATCTTTGGTTTTCATCTTGACATTCAAACCCGCATAGGAAACATAAGCCGTCGAATCTATGAGGCTGACTTCCAGTTCCTGATCCAAAACATTCGCAGTCAGGCGCAAATTGATCCCATCGTCGGTGCGTTCCAGAATCAGATGGGCAGGTACACAAATCGTTTCATTCTGGTTTTTGTCAAACAGCGAGAGTTCTAGGTCAAATGCATAGGTATCAGCATGGAGGATATTCACCACAGGTTTGACAAACGGCAGCAATTCCTTGACATCCAAATAATCCCCAGCAGGCTCGATAATCTTCCATTTTTCTTTGGAATAGTCGTCAAGGTACAGGCGTATCTGATAACCGTCTGCGGCAGACGAGCTGCCCTGTACACCCGCTTTTGTCTGTACCGCACCAAAAACGGCCTTTGCATTCTCCAGAGTCAGTGCGGCCTCGAGCTTTTTGCCGTTCTGGCCACGCCGGGCATCCAGGGTCACCATCGTGTCTGCCAGACGTACCCCAAAGGTCAGCTTGCCGTCCTTTGCCCGGAAGGTCTGGATATTCTGGATCAAAGCTGGAAGATCCGGGTTTTCGATCAGTTCCAGATACGCCGGAGGAATCCATTCTTTAAAATCCACATCCATCCATTCAGGCGGCAGGATTTCTTTGAGTTCTGTCATGATCTCGTCGATATCACGGGTATCCAGCATCAGGCGCAGGTTGCCATACTGGGCATAAACCACCTCATCGACAAACCGCAGGGATAAGGCTTCCCCGTCCAGCTGTGCCGACACCTCCAAAGCAAACCGATCCTTTTGGGTACGTACCAGTTTCCCATGGAGCGTCGTGGAAAGGGGCACCGGACCTTCGAGGTGAACGTCTGTGGAAAAACCAAAGCTGTTGGAATCAATCAGTTCGAGAATATCCGGGATAAACGCCAAAACTTCCCTGATATCGCTATATTCCGCATCATCCGCGGCAATCTCCCAAACCTCCTGCGACAGGCCCGTCAAACGTACCTGTGCCGCCACTTTGGTCTCCATCACCGTCAGGCCGTCCAGGGCTACCGACTGCATCGTATTGCCCTGTTTGGCCACCCGTACGGTAATCGTATCATCCCCAACCCCGAGCGTCAGCACAAGGGTTTCCCCGTCGAGCGACAGCCCTTTGATACAGTCAATCAGCGCCGGGATTTCGGGGTTTTTCCATAGGTCGAAATATGCCTTTGGCAGAAGCTCGGACAAATCAACATCCAGCGCATCCTCTGGCAAAATCTCGTTTAACTGTTCGGTAATCTCGTCAATCTCTGTGGTATCCATCTTTAATTTGACGTTCCCACATTCCAGATAGGCAGTCTGCCCGATGTATTTGACCGTCACCGGGATGCCGTACACCTGCGCCGACAGCTCCAAATTCACCCCGCTGTCTGTGCGTACCAGTTTCAGTTTGGCATCCTGTGCCCAGTCGATCTTGCCCTCCAGGTTGGCCGACAAATCCAGCTCATAGCTGCGCGCATCCAAAAGCTGTTTGATGGGGCCAATAAATGCAGAAAGCTGTTTGAGATCCACATAGCTTTGCGGGTCATCCACCGGGATCGCTGCTTTCTCCTGCGAGAAGCCAAGCATCAGTATGGACAAATCCGCTTTGCTGTTCAAGACCGTCATGCCCTCGACCTTAGCCCCGGTGATGCCTTTTTCGTCACGGCTCAGGGAAAGCGTGACTTTATCGTCACCAATCCGCAGCGTCAGTGCTGCCAGACGGTCGGTAATCTTCACAGAATCGATGCTGTCCAGCCACTGGAACAGGTCGCGGTCCAGCACTTCCAGATACGACTGCGGGAGAACCTTGGAAAGGTCGAGTTCCTTTGCCTGCTCTGGCAGTACCTCCATAACCGCCCCGATGATTTCATCCAGGTCAGCCGTGTCAAGCCTCAGCCTGATATTCCCGTACTGCACATATGTGACCCCATCCACCAAACGGATATCCAGAATATGGTCAAATAATTCTGTGGCCACCTTCGCGCTGACCCCGTCCTCCCCGCGCACCAGTTTCACCAGCGCCGTTTGCTCGAGGTCTATCTCGCCCTTCAGGTTCAGGTTGACAGAAAATTCATAGGTGCTCGCATTAACCAAATCCATCACCGGGCCAATAAAGCCAACCAGCCCTTTGAGGTCTGTGTAGCCAAACGGGTTGACGGGGAGTACGCCCGGATAATTGGAGACTGCGGTCATCTTTGCATTGAGCGTCAGCTTGCTGCCCAGCACCGTTGCACCGCTCAGGTGGGCGCCGGAAAGCTGCCCGCCAACGCGCCCGACCTGTGCATGGATCAGGTCATCGCCGATCTTCATTTTCAGAGAGAGGTTATCCCCGCTCATCTCCATGCTTTGGATGCTGTTTGCAATGGCATTGAGGTCGAGGTTGGTAAACAGGTCCAAATACGCTTTGGGCAAAATCGTACTCAAATCCAGCATATCTGGCGGGATTACCTTGCTGACTTCCTGAATAATCTCGTCAATATCGCGGGTCTGGAACATAAATTTCAGATCCCCATACGATAGATAGGTCGTATCCCCCACAATCCGCACATGCAGCCATTTCCCATTGATATTGGCGTCAATCAGGCAGCTGGCAAGCTCGGTATTGTGCCGCGATACCCGCACCGAAACATTCTGATGTAAGGTGTTTTCCCCGTCCATATCGACCCGGAACGTAAAGGCGTAGGTACGTGCGTTAATCAGGTTGATAATCGGTTCGGAGAAATCAAGCACCGGACGGATATCCTGATAGCTGTCATCAAACCCTTCGATCTGCTGTGCCGGCACCTGCGATGCCGACAGCTTCATCTGAAAACCATCGAGGTTCACCGTTGCATGTGCGCCCAAAAACTGCATATCACTGGTCATATTCACCAGCGCCTCGATGCCGTCCATTTTCACGACAATATTCATCTTGCCGTCGGACTCGAGCATCTGGACATTTTCCATCAGCGCATTGAGCGTATCCTCGCTCATGAGCTCCTCCATGCTGGGCATCTCTATGCCGATCTGGCTGGTGATCTTCTGCAAAACATCCATCAAATCGGCCTGTTCCAGATAGTACTTGACATTGCCGAATTTGAGATAAATCCTCTCGTTTTCATAGCCCACAAGCAGGCTATCCCACTTGAGTTTAAAGGCCATATTTTTGGTGTCTACCTGCACATAAGCACGCTGCGGAACCCCATCATTGATCGTAAAATCAAGGGCTAATGTTGCGATCCCGTTTTCATCGGTTTCAAAGATATTGGAGATATACCCCATAATATCCGTATCGCCGCCCGTGCCGTCATCAAAATTCGTAAGGTTATCGGGGTCGTATTCCTCGTCTATGTATTTCTGGAACAACGCCTGATCCGGGATCGGCTCCGGTACATCGTAATCGTGGAACACCTCGACCATCTTGCCATCGCAGGTGGCCATCCCGATCACTGGCATGGAAACGTCGTAATTTTCATGGATTTCCGTTTTTTGGGGCCGCCAGTCCTTGTCAAGATAGAGCGTCAGCTGCACCTCATGGAACAGCGGCGTTTTATCGGAACCAGACAAGGTTTTCACCTGCCGCCAGTAAAGCGCAGCAGACTCCTTGGGGTCCAGTTCATACTGGTACACATACAGGCCATCCTGCTCGCCCAGATACTCTCCCTTGACAATCGTATCCTTGGTAATCAGGTAATTGCTCAACCCGTCTGGCATACGCCCATAGCGGTTGGTATAGGTTTCCTCAGACATCGCGGAAATATCGTCCGACCACGTGCAGTTATCCACTCCCTGCACATCACTGGCCTCGCGCAGAAGATAAATGCCATTGTCAAAATATTTCTGCTCGCCGACCTTGACCATCGAACTCAAGCTCAGGGCCTGTGCAAAAATCTTGCTGCCATTGACCACCTTGGTATTGCGTACCTGCTGGTCATAGTTGATAAACCCGACCGATGCCGTCACCTGCGCGTCCATGGTGGACTGGTAGTGCTCGGTATTTTTCAGCACATACTCGGCAATGGCGGCATTTTCCTCTGGGGTATAGTCCGAGGGTACGCCGGTTTCTGGCTTTGGCAGCAGATCCGACTTGAGGCCAGCCAGAGGCAGGTCATACTCTGGCTCCACATAGCTGCGGCTCATCTGGTAGAGGAAGAACACCCCTACAAAAGCAATCAATAAAAAAAATGGTGTGCCAAAGATCAGGGTTTTCTTTTTCCAGGACCACTTTTTCTTTTTCTTCTTCCCTGACTCCTGCTCCTTGGCAGCGTTACGTTTTCGCACCATTTTCCACTCCTTTCACAAGTACGTTCTCAATTCCAACAAAAAATTCCATCCAAATCATCAAACAAAACGGCATCCCGAGGAAGCCAAAATCCAAAAAAATGGATTGATATAATCTCCTTTATCATAACAAATTCTATCGCAACAGTCAAGAAAAGCCAGCAAAACTTTAGGTAACATCCGACATTTTTCCAAAGAAAAAAGCATCCGGCAAATGGCCGGATGCTAAACAAAAGGATGCATTATTCCTCAAACATAGACGTGGACAAATACCGTTCCCCGGTATCGGGAAGCAGGGCGACAATGGTTTTCCCCGCATTTTCAGGACGTTTTGCCAATTGTGCGGCTGCCCATACGGCCGCTCCCGAGGAAATCCCCACCAGCAGCCCCTGCGACTGTGCCAGCTCCCGGCCAACCGCAAACGCATCCTCGCCGTCCACCGGGATCACTTCATCATAAATCGAGGTATTCAGGGTATCCGGGACAAACCCCGCCCCAATGCCCTGAATTTTATGCGGCCCAGCTACCCCCCGGGTCAGCACCGGGGAATCGCTTGGCTCAACTGCTACCATTTGGATCGCCGGATTTTTGCCCTTGAGGTATTCCCCCACCCCGCTGATCGTCCCGCCAGTCCCAACGCCAGCCACAAAAAAATCAATCTTGCCATCGGTATCCTCCCAGATTTCAGGACCTGTGGTTTCCTTATGGATCGCCGGGTTGGCAGGATTGACAAATTGCCCGGGCAAAAAACTGTTGGGAATCTCGCGCACCAGCTCATCGGCTTTTTCAATCGCACCGCGCATGCCTTTGGAGCCCTCGGTCAAAACCAGCTCTGCGCCATAGGCTTTGAGCAGGTTGCGCCGTTCTGCGCTCATCGTTTCCGGCATGGTCAGGATCACCCGGTATCCGCTTGCCGCCGCGACTGCCGCAAGGCCAATGCCCGTATTGCCGCTAGTCGGCTCGATAATCACAGAATCCGGCTTCAAAAAGCCTTTTGCCTTGGCGTCCTCGAGCATGGCCAACGCTACACGGTCCTTGACACTGCCGGCAGGATTAAAATATTCCAATTTCGCGAGGATGCGGGCATACAGGCCGTGTTTTTTCCCATATCCGGCCAACTCCAACAAGGGGGTTTTGCCCACCAACTCCGTGATACTTTGATAAATCTTTGCCATAATATGTTCCTCCCAGCACTAATATTCTATATCAGAAATATATACTACTATTACGATAAGAATTATACTCCTATCGCCCCGCAATGTCAAGGGAGCGATGGGAGGCCTCATAGTCATCCAGGTATTGCCGGGCACACCGGGGGGAACGTCCGCCGCGCTGTAACGCCCAAGCCTTTGCGCCCTGCTCGATTTCCAGCCAGTCTCCCTGCAGGCCCCGCTGCTCTGCCATCTGGCGCACAATGTCCAGAAAATCAGCCTGGTCGGGCTGGCTGAAGTTGACCGATAACCCAAAACGGTCTGCCAACGAGAGGCTTTCCTGAATCGTGTCGCTTTGATGGATTTCATCCCCCTCGCGGTCCGAAAATGTTTCGCGCAAGAGATGGCGGCGGTTGGAGGTAGCATAAATCAGCGTATTTTTCGGGCGCACAGCAACCCCTCCTTCCAGAACCGCCTTGAGCGAAGCGTACGTGTCATCCTGACGCGAAAAGGATAAATCATCAATAAAAATGATAAATTTCATGGGCAGCCCAGCAATCTGTTCGACCAAACCGGGAAACTCCATGAGATGTTCTTTGGGCATTTCGATCACGCGCAGCCCCTGCGGATAATATTCATTCAGGACCGCCTTCACAGTGGAAGACTTCCCAGTCCCCCGGTCGCCGTATAAGAGGCAGTTATTGGCTGGGGCATCCTGCAGGAACGCCTGTGTATTCTGAAGCACCAGCTCCCGCGGCCGCTCATACCCTTTCAGGTCGGAAAGGCGGATGGGGTCTGGGAAGCGGACTGGTTGGATTTGATGCTCGCGCCACGTAAACGCATAGTATTTTGCATACATCCCGCATCCATGCTCCCGATAATAGTCCGTCAACACCGGTATGGCATAGGCCGCGCCATTTCGAAACAGCTTGGGCAATGGGCCGGCATTCCACCGGGGCAGGACAAAGGGAAGGTTCAGGGAATCCAATTTGGCCGCTTCCCAAACCTCGTCCGGGCTGACACACGCCGCCCGGATCAGCACCGACAAATCCTGCACCACTGCCATACTCAGCGTTTCGCTGACCGTGTCCCCGCCTGCACAGGCACGGGTATATGGGTTTTCGTCATACAGCACCGTTTGAGCCATGCACTCTGCCAAAGAATCCTCGGCCCCCTGTTCGCATAGCGCTGCGAAAAAGTCGCCCCATGCCCGGTAAAACGCCATGGGCTGCTGGTTGGCATAAATGGTGGCCGTGAGCAGCTCCGAGAGCGCTTTGGGGACGGGCTGTTCCAAAACCCCCCGGTACACCGATACCGACGACAATTGGAAAATCATTTTCTGGATCGGTTTCATAAAAGCCTCCTGATTTTTCCTTTTATTGTACGTGATTTCATACGAATCTGTCAACATCCGCAAAAAACGCTTGACTTTTCCCATGATAATCGCTACAATAGA
>CATJNB010000089.1 GCA_949741605.1 uncultured Eubacteriales bacterium
AAAGAACATAACGCGTACCGTCCTTTTGCCGAGATTTTCATTCTTATCACTTCCAAAATAAATAATTACTATTTTAATGTGTTTTAAATCTTGCTCGGAAATCAAATTAGCTCCGAGGAAAAATTCCATTTTTTATGATGGAATATTCTTATAAACAATTAAAAAGGTCGATTTTTGTAAATTTTGGTAAATTACACCAAACTATTATACATGAATCAAAGAGTAAAATCAACATTTTCGGAGAAAGAAATGCAAATTGACAAATTTCGTCAAATCCTGTACAATCAACAATATCATATAAAACATACTAGAATACTATAAAATTAATACCACGGATACTGGAAGGATTTGGAAAGGAAAAGAGGTGATTTTGTAGTGTGTGAATTGTACGCAGTCAATAGCCACCAACCTGTTTTGATTAATGAGACCTTGCGGCTCTTTTATCAGCATAGTGTACGTCATCCCCATGGTTGGGGGTTGGCACACTGGGAACAGCAGCAAGCAGTTATTTATCGAGAGCCTTGTTCAGCCAAGGAAAGTGAGTATTTAAAAACAATCCTGAAACATCCGATTTATAGTAAGATCGCTTTCGGACATATCCGTTTTGCGACCGTCGGGGCAATTGGTCCTAAAAATTGCCATCCGTTTACGCGGGTGGATTGCTGCGGTAGGAATTGGACTTTGATCCATAATGGCACGATCTTTTCTGGGACAGAACTGATCCCCTACGAGGCTAAACAGGAAGGCCACACTGATAGTGAACGTATTTTATTGTATTTGATGGATGGTCTGGAAGAAGCATTTCTGGAAAATGGGGCACCGCTTAATGCTCGACAGCGCAGTGAGGTCGTGGAGAAGATGGCGTTAGATTTATCGCCGCGCAATAAGCTGAATTTCCTGATTTACGACTCAGAACAGTTATATGTCCATACGAATATGAAAGATACTTTATTTACAGCCTGTCAGGGCGGTGCCCAGTTTTTTGTGACTGCCCCCTTGGAAAATGATTTTGATTGGAAGTGTTTGCCACTGAATACTTTACAGACGTATCAGGATGGAATTTTGGTCTATACAGGAGCGCAGCATAACAACGAATTTATCAGCGTAGGTTTGGGGGGACAGGATATCGGTAATTTCGAAATTTAAATGACGCACAGATAGGGGGAAGGTCACATGGCCAGTTACGACATCAAACAAGCAATCTATGATAAATATATTGTTCCTACTATTGGCAATCATGGGGATAAAATTGGGGTGGAATTGGAAATTCCCATTCTCAACCGCAAGCCTGGAGCTGTAGATTTTGCATTTATTCAACAATTCGCACAGGTGATCCAAACACAATTTGGCTTTCAGGTCGCCGGACGGGACGATCACGGTGCGGTATATTCAATGGTGCATCCTACGAACAGGGATTGTATTTCCTTTGATTATTCATATTGTAATGTAGAATTTTCTATGGGTGCAGAGAACGATATTGGGATTATCTATGACCGTTTTTGTATGTATTATAAATATTTACAGGGATTCCTGCAAGAGCATAACTATACCATGACAGGTATGGGTGTTAATCCTTACTGGCGGTACAACGATAACAATGCCCTACCAGGACAGCGTTACCGGATGATTCAATATCATTTAGAATCTTATGTGGAGCATAAAGAATTTCGAAAATTCCATTCACAGCCAAATTTTGGCTCCTATTCCTGTGCGTCACAAGTACAATTGGATGTATCCGATGACCAGTTGATCCGTGCATTGAATACATTCAACCGTCTGGAGCCAATCAAAGCATTGTTATTTGCCAATTCTTTGTTGCTTGACGATGAATTTAACTTGGTGTCTGCCCGGGATCGTTTTTGGGATTCCAGTATGTATGGATATAATCCGCATAATGTGGGGATGTTCGATGTGGAGCTGACCGATATCCCAGAACTGGTTGAGTATATCAAGGGGACTTCTTTGTTTAATGTAGCACGAGATGGGAAATATATTTATTTTACGCCAATCCCAGCCAGCCAGTTTTTTGATTTGCAGACCGTGAATGGCATGGTATTTGATCCAAATAAAGAACATTTTGTACCAGTAGAGGTGTGTCCACAACCTAGCGATCTGCAATATTTACGCAGCTATAAATTTGAAGATTTGACATTCCGCGGTACGATTGAATACCGAAGTGCCTGTTGCCAGCCGATCCGGGAATGTATGACAGTAGCAGCGTTCCATGTGGGACTCATGCAGCAATTAAACGAATTGGAAACTCTGTTGAAAGAGGATCGCAGCCTTTATAAACAAGGGTATTCTCCATGTGAACTGCGTAAAATGCTGATCCAACTGGAATTGCCCAGAGAACTCAATCCGGATGCACTCCGGCAAATCACAGTGCAAGTGTTGACATTGGCAGAAAAAGGTTTGAAACAGAGGGGAAAAGGGGAGGAACGTTTCTTACAGCCGTTGTTCCGTCGTGCCGAAACTCTCACCAATCCTGCACGGGAGATTTTGCATCGAGAAAAGTATGGGAAAACCATGGAAGAGCTCATCGACGAATACGCCTCTTTATAAAACAGAACAGCCTGCGCCAGTTTATGGCGAGGCTGTTTTTGATTGCTTATTCTTCCTCTTGGATATTTGCCTGCTGGACATTGTGAAAACGTTTGAGAAAGGCTTTTGTGCGGTCTTTTTGTGGATGATTAATGACATCTTCTGGTTTACCCTGTTCGATAATATAGCCGCCATCCATAAAGATGATCCAATCTGCTACGTCGCGGGCAAATGCCATTTCGTGTGTGACGATCACCATAGTATGGTTTTGTGTGGCCAGCTTTTTGATGATCTTTAAAATTTCGCCTGTTAATTCTGGGTCTAGCGCGCTCGTTGGTTCGTCAAAGAATAACACTTTTGGATGTAACGCCAAAGCACGTGCAATGGATAAACGCTGTTGCTGGCCGCCTGATAGTTCACAGGGATACGATTTTTCTTTCTCTGCTAGGCCAATGTCCTGTAATAAGGTACGGGCTTCCTGTTCGGCTTGATTATGCGGCATTTTGAGGACACGCACTGGTGCTTCTGTGATATTGCGTAAAGCATTGAAATGTGGGAATAAATTGAATTGTTGGAATACCACCCCAACATTCAGACGGATCCGTTTCAGAACTGCCTTCGGTGCGTAGACAGGACCTTTTGTGTTTGTGCCAATAATCATATCGTCCCCGCAAATGTTGATTTTTCCACTTGTGATTGTTTCAAATTGGTTGATGCACCGAAGGAGCGTTGATTTTCCGGAACCCGATGGCCC
>CATJNB010000090.1 GCA_949741605.1 uncultured Eubacteriales bacterium
CTGTATATTAATTTTTGCAACCCATGGCCCAAAGGCAAACATCAAAAAAAACGTCTGACCCATACCAACCAGCTGGAACGTTACAAGACCTTTCTTGCCGACGGCGCCCAGCTGCATTTTAAAACCGATGACGATGCGTTGTTTCTCTCGACACAGCGCTATTGCCGGGAATCGGGCTTTGAGGTGGTTTGGAAAACGGCTGATTTACATCATGCCGTGGATTCCCCGCAAGTGCCGATTACTTCCGAGCATGAGGATCGTTTTACCCTGCAAAATATTCCCATTAAGGCTTTGGTTGCTGTGTGCCATAAAGGATCAGATGCCAGGTTTTTCCCCGGCTAAAATGCTTCATTTCTGACACAATATTTACAACTTTTTAATTCCAATTCCGACTCCTTGTATGATATAATTAGGAAAAGAAGATCAGGATCGGTAAATCGTACCGGCTTCTGGTTATATTTTGCTTATTTTTGTAAGTATGGGAGAGAAATTTGTTATGAAAAAACGTGTCAGAAAGTACCGCTATCGAAAAAAAGGCCGGCGCTCTATCGCCAGACGCCATGCCGTTATTTTGACTGCTGCGGCAGTTGTGCTTGTTTTGCTTACCGTTGCCGTTGTGTCAAGCATCCTGCTGTTCCAGCATAAACCGGAAGCCCTGACCCCTTCCAGTCCGCCCCAGGTTCTTTCACAGCCAGTGCCGGAGCCTGCTTCCCAACTGGTCAACCCAAACGCCGCTTCGGCCGCCGCGCAGGGCGAACTGGCTTACCAGTCCCTGTATCCAGAACTGTATGTGCCGATTGTGGAAAAAATCCCGGCCAAAGAAGGCGACCGGGTGGTCTATCTGACCTATGACGATGGTCCGTCCGAGCTTACGCCAAAATTGCTGGATATTCTGGATGAGCAAGGCGTGAAAGCAACCTTTTTTGTTATGGCACAGGGCAAGTCCACCGAGAATTGCAAAACATGGCTCAAAATGATCGCTGACCGCGGCCATACCATTGGTGTGCATACCTATACGCACCAGTATCAACAAATCTATGCTTCCCCGCAGGCATTCCTCGAAGATTTTAAGAAAATGCATGACCTTATTTATGAGGCTACGGGTCAGAAAATTACGGTTTTCCGTTTTGCCGGCGGCAGTGTCAATGCCTACAATCAGAAGACCTGCAAAGCCATTATCGATGAAATGACCCGTCGCGGCTATACCTATTTTGACTGGAATGTTGACTGCGGGGACAGCAATGTGAAAAATAAGGGCAAGGATATTTATGCGATTACCATAGGTGCGATCAAAAATTATGATAAATCGATTGTCCTGATGCACAATTCTAAATCCAAATCCGATACTGTTACACAAACTGCCGCGATTATCAAGGAAGCCAAGAAGAACGGTTACCGCTTTGACGTTTTGAGCCCCAGCGTCAAACCCTTTACCTTCCGGATTCCCAGTCCGCCTGCCCCGCAGGTTTCCTCGCAGGCAAGTTCCACAGCGTCTGCCCCGTCGTCCTCAACTGGCTCTTAAAAGGACGGATTCTGCTGACTGTTTTCCCACAGCCAGCACTTTTTTTGTGAAAGGAGATCGTGATTTTGCGTCCCAATTTGAAATTTATTTTGAGCATTGCTTCCGGCGTGTTATGCGCCGTTATTGTTGGTGTTGGCCTCTTTGTTTTCTGGCAGAAGGACCACGGCTATTGGACCCGCATCGCCGCCGAGAACCAAACCAACAATGCGGGATATGTAACGATTGACAGCCACCATTTTGGCCCCCTGATCGACCAATATAAAAATCCCTATATGGGGGATGCTGACAATATGAGAGGGCTGTTCGATAATCTGCTTCTGGTACGGGCGGGCGTTAGCATCGGGATTGATGCCGATACCTATACCGTACAGGTCTATTACCAAACATCTGAGGAAAAATTAGGCTCCGCCAATATTCGCGTAGCGCTGCTTTATAATTCGGTTGCTGCATTTACTCTGATTGATAACCTCCAGAATATTGATTATCACTTCTTGGGGAATAATTTTGCTTATACCATCAACCGCAGTGATGTGGAGGCTTGCTTTGGAACCGATAATTTGGCAGCTCATTTTTCCACGGAGTATCTCTGGGAAACGAATTTTCAGAACGTGATGAAAGAAGATTCTTCTTATCGAGAAGACCTGTTTCAGCTGCTCTTTGGGGTGAAAGGTTTTCCCAATTCTGATTTTGATGCGAATACTACCGCTGCCGTTGGCAGAGATGTCGGATAACGGAGGAAATGCTTACATATAAGATTTCTTGACAAGCTATGCGGGAAATGTTACCATAGTTTATTAGGAATCATTATGGAGGAGGAACCCAAACCATGAGCAAGGAACTTGCGAAAGCTTACGATCCTCACGAGGTGGAGGACCGCATTTATCACTTTTGGCTCGATGAGAAATTTTTTCATGCACAGCCCCATCCCAGCAAAAAACCATATACCATTGTGATCCCGCCGCCGAATGTCACCGGGAAGCTTCACATGGGCCATGCCCTGGATGAAACCTTTCAGGATATCCTGATCCGCTGGCGCAGGATGCAGGGGTATTGTGCCCTGTGGCTGCCCGGCACAGACCACGCTTCCATCTCCACAGAAGCCAAAATTGTGGAGGCGATGAAACAGGAAGGGGTCACCAAAGACGAGATCGGCCGGGATGCCTTTTTGGAACGTGCTTGGGATTGGACCCGGGAATATGGTGGGACGATTATTTCCCAACTGAAAAAATTAGGCTGTTCCTGCGATTGGGACCGCGAACGCTTTACGTTAGATGAAGGCTGTTCCAAAGCGGTGCGGGAGGTGTTTGTCCGGCTGTACGAAAAGGGTTTGATCTACCGCGGCGAACGTATCATTAACTGGTGCCCGCATTGCCGCACCTCGTTGTCCGATGTTGAGGTTGATTTTGCGGAAAAAGACGGCCATTTCTGGCATATCCGCTATCCGCTTGCCGATGGTTCCGGCGAAGTGGAACTGGCCACTACCCGTCCCGAAACCATGCTTGGAGATACGGCAGTTGCGGTGCATCCGGAGGACCCCCGCTACCAGCACCTCATTGGCAAAATGCTCCGTCTGCCGCTGGTGGGACGGGAAATCCCTGTGGTTGCCGATACCTATGTGGAACAGGATTTCGGGACTGGTGTGGTGAAAATTACCCCCGCACACGACCCGAATGACTTTGAAGTAGGGCTGCGCCATAACCTGCCGGTCATCAATGTCATGGACGAGTGCGGCGTCATCAACGAAAACGGTGGGGAATATTGCGGCATGGACCGTCTGGAAGCCCGCAAAAAGATTGTCAAAGCCTTAGACGAGCAGGGATATTTAGTCCGCACAGAACCAATTCAGCATAATGTGGGCACTTGTTACCGCTGTAATACCGTGGTGGAACCGCGTGTTTCGAAGCAGTGGTTTGTTAAAATGGAGCCGCTTGCAAAACCAGCCATTACCTGTGTCCGTGAGGGGAAAACGAAGTTTATCCCAGAACGCTTTGAAAAAATTTATTTTAATTGGATGGAAAATATCAAAGACTGGTGTATTTCCCGTCAGATTTGGTGGGGGCACCGCATCCCGGCCTGGTACTGTGAGCACTGCGGGGAAATTGTGGTTGCCCGCGAGAACCCGGACTGCTGCCCAAAATGTGGGGGCAAGCATCTGCATCAGGATGAGGATACGCTGGATACTTGGTTTTCTTCTGCGTTGTGGCCCTTCTCGACCCTCGGCTGGCCGGATCAAACCCAGGATTTGGAATATTTTTATCCCACTAATACGCTGGTCACTGCGTATGATATTATTTTCTTCTGGGTCGCCCGTATGATCTTTTCTGGCCTTGCCCATACTGGGCAGACCCCATTTGATACGGTTTTTATCCACGGGATTGTGCGCGACGCAAACGGCATTAAAATGTCCAAGTCGCTGGGTAACGGCATTGACCCCCTTCAGGTCATCGACCAATATGGTGCTGATGCTCTGCGCTTTACCCTCGCCAGCGGTAACAGCCCCGGCAATGATACCCGTTATTCGCCGGAAAAGGTCGAGGCAAGCCGCAATTTTGCCAACAAAATTTGGAACGCGGCACGCTTTATCCTCATGAACCTCGAAGGCCATACCGTTACCGGCAACCTCCCCGCCACGCTTACCATGGAGGACCAGTGGATTATCAGCTCGTTTAATACGGTTGCAAAAGAGATCACAGAGAACCTAGAAAAATTTGAGATGGGAATTGCTGCCCAGAAAATTTACGACTTCCTTTGGGATGAATTCTGCGACTGGTATATCGAAGTGGCGAAAATCCGTCTGTATTCCGACAACGAAACAACGGCGCAACATGCGCGGGAAGTTTTAGTATGGGTCATGACTGGGACCTTGCAGCTTTTGCACCCCTTTATGCCGTTCATTACCGAGGAAATCTGGCAGTCGCTGCCACATGACGGTGAGGCGATTATGGTGTCTAAATGGCCTGAATTTCAGGAGCAGCTGCATTTCCCGCAAGCCGAAGCCCAGATGCACCAGATTATGGATGTGATCCGTGGGGTACGCAACCGCAGAGCGGAAATGAATGTGCCGCCGTCGCGCCGGGCAAACCTTTTTATCGCTACGTCGAAACCAGATGTTTTCCAGCAGGGGACCGCTATGGTCGCCAAGCTTGCCTATGCTAATGAGGTCACCATTGGGGAACAGTTTGAGATGGAAGGTGCCGTTACGATTGTCACCAACGATGCCAAGGTGTATATCCCGATGGACGAACTGGTGGACAAAAAAGCGGAATTGGCGCGCCTGAATAAGGAGTTGGAAACTGCCCGCAAGCAGCTTGCCCAAAACGAAGGCAAACTGAATAATCCGGGCTTTTTGTCCAAAGCTCCGGCAGCGGTTGTCGATGGTGTACGCAGTGATGCCCAAACCCTACGGGAACGCATCGCCATGCTGGAATCCAGTATGCAGGCATTGCAGTAAGCGCGGGGATGGCCTATGACGTTACAACAGGCTTTAGACGTAATCGCCAAACAGCGGCGTTTCCATGATACGTCCACGCTTTCGTATATGCATCTTTTGATGGAACGCCTTGGCAACCCAGAGCGGGCTTTTCCGGCTATCCATGTGGCGGGTACGAATGGGAAAGGCTCTACCAGTACGATGCTCGCAAGTGTTTTGGAACAGGCCGGGTATCGAACCGGGAAATTTATTTCCCCTTATGTGCTTGAGTTCCGGGAACGCATACAGGTAAACGGAGAAATGATCCCATCCGTAGAGCTGGCCGCTCTGGTGGAGAGTATCGAACCCGTGATCCGTGAGCTGGAGGCACAGGGCACTGAAATTACAGAATTTGAATTTGTCACCGCGCTTGCCTTTGTGTGGTTTGCCCAGCAGGAGTGTGACATTGTTGTACTCGAAACTGGGGTTGGTGGACGTTTCGATTCAACGAATATTATTGACCCCCCGCTCGTGTCCGTGATCACATCGGTTTCCCTTGACCATACTGGTTTGCTTGGCGGTTCCCTTGCAGATATTGCGTGGCAGAAAGCTGGGATCATCAAGCCCGGCGGGACAACAGTGATTGCCCCGGGGCAGCCCAAACAAGCGGTACAGGTTTTTATGCAGGCCGCTAAGGAACAGGAAAGCCGTTTGCTCATCGCTGACCTTGCCTCCATCCACGTACTCTCTGAGTCCCTTTCCGGGATGCTCATACAGGCAGGCTCTTTAGAATTTACCTTGCCATTGGTTGGGGCGCATCAGGTGGAAAATCTCGCTACTGCTTTGGCGGTTTTGGAAGAATTGCAGCAGCAGGGATGGAAGATTTCCCCCAAACAAATGGAGCGTGGGTTTTCACAGGTACGTTTGCCAGCCCGTTTGGAAACATTTGGTGAGTTCCCGCTCATTGTACTCGACGGCGCCCACAATCCCGCTGGCATTGCCGCGCTTCGGGAAGCCTTGGCGAGATATTTGCAAGGCCGCACACTGGTCGGGATCATGGGGGCCATGCAGGATAAGGATATCACAGGATTCATAGAGCAGATGGGCGGGGTGTTTTCGGCTATGCTGACCGTCACCCCTACGCACCTGCGTGCCATGGATGCCAAGGAATTAGCCCATCGCTGGTATGGGAAATGCGCGTATGTGGAGGCGTTTGGCGGCGACTTTGCGGGGGCTTTGTCGCTGGCAAAGTCTCTGGCAGGCAAACAGGGGGCGGTTGTGGCCTTTGGGTCGCTGTTGTTGGCTGCGGATCTGCGCCCGCTGATGCTCGAATCCGAAAAAACTGCCCCTTAGAAAGAATTTTGCCGCCCGGCGACACCTTCTGACAAATTATTCAGCCAAAATCCCTTATTGTTAAGAGAGATACAATAAGGGATTTTTTATGTCCCAAGAAGACGGAGGTAGTTATGGGCGTCAGATTTGTACTCAAAGACGATCACCTCACTGCGATCCTCAGTGGGGAAATTGATCATCATGCGGCGTCCGGGATGCGCGAGGAGATCGACCGCAAGGCCGGACAAGCCAAACCAAAGCTTTTAACCCTGGATTTTTCCCAGGTTACGTTTATGGACAGCTCCGGGATTGGCCTGATTATGGGGCGGTACCGCTTGATGCAGGCTCTGCGCGGCAGCCTTACGGTACTCGATTTATCCCAGCAAATGAAACGGGTCGTCAATTTGTCGGGAGTGGGGCAGCTGGTCCCGCTGGAGAACAGCCGCCCGCCCCGCAAACCCAAGGCTTCTGCAAAATCCAAGCCCAAAGAAACCATCCCGGAAACCGTGGAACAGGAGCCGCCTCAGCCCGAGGAAGAATCCCGGGATATTTACTCTCATTCGGAATGGGAGAATCAGGAGAAAAAAGAGGTGATGGTACATGAATAATGAAATGAAGCTCTCGTTTTCCAGCTATTCGTCCAATGAAAGCTTTGCACGTGCCACGGTGGCCGCGTTTGTGGCGCAGCTCGACCCGACCATTGAAGAATTGTCTGATTTGAAAACAGCCGTTTCCGAGGCAGTCACAAACTGCATTGTCCATGCCTACCGCGATGCTATCGGCATGGTTTACATAACGGCCAGCATTTCTAAGGACCGCAGGATTACGGTAAAAATCCGGGACAAGGGCTGTGGTATCCCGGATATCGCGAAAGCGATGGAGCCTCTTTTTTCCACTGGCGGCGAGGAACGGGCAGGCTTGGGGTTTTCGGTCATGGAGAGCTTTACGGATTCTTTGCGGGTGCGTTCCAAGGTCGGGCAGGGGACAACCATCATTATGCATAAAAAATTAGCCGGACGTCTTTCCGGTTTTGCGCGTTGACTGGCGGGATGTGTGCGCGGGATGAGAAAATTCAGGAAAATCTCGGATTGGTTCATGCCTGCGCCAAACGCTTCAAAGCACGCGGCATCGAATATGATGACCTTTATCAGGCTGGATGTCTGGGGCTGATTAAGGCGGTCGATGGCTTTGACGAAACCCGTGGGGTGCGTTTTTCCACCTATGCAGTCCCTGTGATCCTTGGCGAAATGCGAAGGCTGTTCCGGGATGGCGGTTCGGTGAAGGTGGGACGGGCCCTCAAGGAATTATCGCTGAAAGCCGGGCGTTTTACGGCGGAATTTTCCGCGCGGGAAGGCCGGTCTCCTACCTTGTCTGAACTTGCAGAAGCACTCGGTGTGGAAACCGCACAGGCTGCACAGGCAGTCAACGCGGGGCAGCGGTCCCTGTCGCTGACTTCCGAGGAGGAGGACGGCGGGCAGATTGATGTGGCAGTGGAGGCGGAGGACGATAAAATCGCGGAGCTTCTTTCTCTGAAACAGGTGGTGGGGGAGCTGGAGCCACGTGACCGCAGCATTATCGTATTCCGCTACTTTAAAAGCCAGACCCAGACCCAAACTGCACAGGCCCTTGGCATGACCCAAGTGCAGGTATCGCGCAGAGAGAAGGTGATTTTGCAAAAACTGCGCGCCATGCTTTCCGACTAAAAGAAAAATACCGCCTGTCTCCCCGAGGAGAGCGGCGGTATTTTGTTATTTGATCCGGGATAAGTACAGGCAGTGCGCAAAAACGTTTTGCACCTTTTTGGCTTCATAGCCTTCGTCCAGACGCACCAGCGGGCTGCTGTGTGACGGCGCTACGTACACTTTAAAGACCAGGGCATCCTGCCCGGGGAGCATGTCGCGCACACGCTGGTAAGGCAGATGCAGGCCGCCAATGTCAAGGTACTCAAACAGGATCGTTTCGATTTCATGGTGGTGGAAACACCGGATCATGTCTTCCTGTTCGTAGCTGTTCAGGATCACCTTCGCTTCTTCAAACGTCAGGTGGGAAGATTTGAATTCCCCTTCGTTGATGACCGACATCATACTGTTGTTATCCAGCAGGAGCAGCGGATGAGCGTTTGTCATAGGATTCCCTTCTTTCAAATAGGCTTGGAAATTAGTTTCTCATATATTTGTATGATATCCAAAAAAAATACAATTGTCAATATCTTTTTAGCTATGTTAACGATTTAACAGCTTTTTTCTTTGGTTGGGGTCATTCGTCGGCAATCGCCGTGAGGTCTTTGAGGTCAAACGGCGTCTGCTGGTATACATAATAGTTCAGCCAGTTGGTAAACAGCAGGTTAGCATGGCTGCGCCATGTCAGGTATGGAGTGGCATCGACCTCGTCCTCGGGAAAATAGTTTTCCGGGATCTTTGGGTTCAGGCCCTTTTTCAGGTCACGGTGGTACTCGGTGGCTAAGGTTTCCCGGTCATATTCTGCATGGCCCGTGACAAAAAACTGCCGCCCGTTTTTGTTTGCTACCAGATAAACCCCGGCCTTGTTCGACACCGACAATACCATCAGATTGGAATGCTGTTCAATTTCCTCACGCAGCACTGTCGTATGGCGGGAGTGGGGGGCGAAAAAACGGTCGTCAAAACCACGGGTGAGGGGGTGAAGGGGATTTAAGACTTTATGCTTGAAAATGCCGGAGAGCTTTTCCGGAAGCAGTTGTTTTTGGACGCCGTAATGGTGGTACAGGCCTGCCTGTGCCCCCCAGCAAATGTGCATGGTCGAATACACGTGAGTTTTGGTCCAGTCCATGATTTGACACAGCTCGTGCCAATAATCGACCTGCTCAAATGCCAGCTGTTCCACTGGTGCGCCGGTGATAATCATACCGTCAAATTTTTCGTCCTGCACATCCGCAAACGTCTTATAAAACATATTCAAATGCGAGGCTTCTGTATTTTTTGATACATGCGTCGCCATTTGCAAAAGCTCAATGTCCACTTGCAGGGGCGAGTTTCCCAAAAGGCGCAGCAGCTGGGTTTCGGTCTGGATTTTGGTGGGCATCAGGTTGAGGATCGCGATTTTTTGCGGGCGGATATCCTGAGAACTCGCGCGTTCTTCCGTCATGACAAAAATGTTTTCCGATTCTAAAATTTTCCTTGCCGGCAGGTTGCTTTTGATTTCGATTGGCATGCGGGGCCTCCTTTTCAAACCCTTGGAGCTGGGACTTTGGGTCTGTCTTTTTTCCTTTCAGTATAGCAAAAAATAACCGCGATTTCAACACGCGGTGGGGGAAATCACGGTTTGTAATTTGTCTGTTGTATTTTGGAAAAAAATATATTATAATATTAGAATATACAAAGGAGCGTGTTATTTTGAGTTTAAGCCTGTTTCAAATCCTGTTCGACTCGAGCATGGCGTTTGAGGATAAGCTGCTGAGGTTTGTGCTGCCGTATATCGGTGCAGCGCTGATTGTCATTTTCTTGATCCTGCCTATCCACGAATGTGCCCATGGCCTGGTTGCCCACTGGCTGGGTGACGACACCGCGAAACGGCAGGGACGCCTGACTCTCAATCCCCTTCCCAGCATTGAGCCACTGGGGGCTTTGTTTTTGCTGTTGTTTGGGTTTGGCTGGGCAAAACCTGTCATGGTCGATACCCGCAATTTTAAACATCCCCGGATTAGCATGGCGCTGACCGCTTTGGCTGGGCCGATGTCGAATCTTATCTGCGGTTTCTTGGGGGCAATTGTTTTTTATGGTGTCTGGACTGCAACCACTGGCATGGCGCCGGAATGGGTGCTCCATCTCATTAGCAGCTACGTTTCCATTAATATTGGCATTGCGGTCTTTAATATGATCCCTTTGCCGCCGCTGGATGGTTCCAAAATTCTGGGTGCGTTCCTAAGCGATAAGGCGCGCATGTGGTATTATAAATACCAGTTCATTTTTATGATGCTTGTGTTTGTTTTGATGTTTACCAGCCTTTTGGACCGACCCCTGTATTTCCTGATTGAGGGCTGTATGAGTGGCGTGGAATGGCTTGCCAGCCGGCCGTTTGTGTGGGCTGGGCTGCTACGGTAGGCTGGGATGGAAAAGCTGTCGTATCAGCTGGAGGGCTTTGAAGGCCCGCTTGATTTGTTGTTGCACCTGATTGCCAAGCATAAGCTCAATATTTTTGAAATCGAAATCGCGGTTCTGGTGGAACAATATCTCCGTCAGATCGAGCGGTTCCAAGAGCAGGAACTGGAAATTTCCAGCGAGTTTTTAGAGATGGCGGCGCGGCTGGTGTATCTCAAAACCGTGTCGTTGCTCCCAAAAAACGAGGAAGCAAAAAACCTCCAGAAAGAATTGGAAGGCCAACTGCTTGATTATCAGCAGTACCGGCAGGCGGCAGCCCATCTGGGACAAGCCTTTTGTTTTGACCGGTTTGTCCGGGAACCGGAAGCTTTCCCGCCTGACCATACCTACCGCCGCACCCATACGCCGGAGCAGATATTGTCTGCTTACCAAAGTGCGGTTGGGCGGGGCAGACGCTTCCTTCCTCCGCCAGTCGAACGGTTTTCCGGGATTGTGCAAAGGCGTACGGTTTCGGTTACGTCGCAGGCTGTGTTGCTTTTGCGCCGCCTGCGCCGGGAAAAACAGCTTCCCTATGAAAAACTCTTTTCCGGGATGTCTGACCGTTCCCAAATGGTTGCGGCGTTCCTTGCTGTGCTGGAGCTGGTCAAGGGCAAGCGGATCCGGGTCATTGACCACGAGTGGGATTGTGTGGTCGTGCTGGAAGAATCTTCAACATTTTCCAGAAAAGGGGGACGTTCATGATGCAGAAAAAATCAGCCTTGGAAGCGATCTTGTTTGCCGCCGGGGAACCGCTTTCTCTGGACCGTCTGGCACAGGCGCTTGAAGTCAGCTTGGCAGAAGCACAGGATTTGGCGATGCAGCTTTCCGAGGATTTCCGCAAACGGGAAAGCGGTTTGCAGATTGTCCGACTGGAAAACGGGTATCAGATGTGTACCAATCCAGCGTATGGGGAAGTCGTGCGAAAAACCCTCGACCTGCGCCGCAATGCCCCGCTGTCACAGGCTGCCATGGAAGTGCTGGCGGTCGTGGCTTATAACCAGCCAGTCACCAAATCGTTTGTCGAGCAAGTGCGTGGGGTGGACTGTTCCGGGATTTTTACAAGCCTGATTTCCAAGGGTCTGCTTGAGGAACAGGGGCGGCTCGAACTGCCCGGACGTCCGCTGCTGTACGGGACTACGCCGGATTTCCTGCGTTGCCTTGGGATCTCATCGCTTGCCGATTTGCCGCCCCTGCCCCAAAAGGAATCCCAGCCTGAGGAAAAAGAAACTGATGTTTTGCAGGGATGAGGGAATAATTGTTACGCTTTGTATGGATAATAGAACCAAGCCGGTTCAGGCTTTGCCGCCTGTGATCTCTTGGGGGAGGTGGATCAGTCTTTGATGGTTGCGTTGATTGTCATTGGCAGTATCATCCTGTTTTTGGTGATCCTGCTGTTTTCTCCGGTTCTGTTTGCGGGCCGTTATGATGGGGAAGTGTTCCATGCGAAAATACGCTATTTGTTTCTGACGATTTCCATCGCGCCCAAAAAACCGAGAGAAAAGCCGAAACCGAAAAAAGAAAAAAAACCAAAACCCAAGCCCGGGCTGGAACAGGAAAAAAAGCCGTCCCGCTTGAAACAGCTCATCAAGACAAAAGGCGGGCTTTGGGCATTTTTAAAAATGGTCACTGAGATTGTAAAAATCGCGCTCGGAGAGTTTCGCCGGATGTTTTCACATTTGGTGATCTACCGGATGGCAGTGTTTATCCGCATTGGGGGAGGGGATGCCGCAACCATTGCGGCGCAGTATGGCAAAGCCTGCGCGGTTGCCTACCCTTCGTTTGCGGCCCTCTCCAAGATTACTAAATGCCACCATTCCCGGGTACTGGTGGAACCCGATTTTACGGCGGAAAAGTCTACGTTTTCCGTTGATTTTAAAGTGGGGATCCGGCCGTGGTTTGTGTTTGCAATGGCTTTTTCCCTGCTGTTTAAAGCGCTCCGGGTCTATTTGCGGAAACCTCCGAAACCAACCCGTCCTGCGGTCGAAAACCAGCAGGCTTCCTCTTAAAAGAAATCTCTTTCCTAAATTAAAAGAAGGCGGTGTATATTCATGAGCGATCATGCAGTAGAAGGTATTTTGGATACCATGTTAGAAAAAATTAAAACTATGGCGGACGCCAATTCCGTGATCGGCAGCCCGATTACCACCCCGGATGGGACCACGATTATCCCCATTTCCAAAGTCAGTTATGGATTCGGCTCCGGCGGCGGGGATGCCAAAAAAGATCCTCAAAATGTTTTTGGGGCTGGCTGCGGTGGCGGTGTGACCATCACCCCAGTAGCGTTTTTGTCCGTACACGACGGCAATGTCAAAATGATCCAGGTCGAGCCATTCATCAGTTCGGTGGATCGTGTGATCGAAAAAATGCCGGATGTCATGGATAAAGTCGGCGGCTTTTTGGATCGCAAAAAAGAAGAACATGCCATCAAAAAAGCGGAGAAAAAGGCAGAAAAAGAATTAGCGAAAGCGGAAAAAGAAGCTGCAAAAAATGCATCCTCCCTGTAAAGCCATTTTTGCTCCATACATTCTAAACCAACCAGCCGCCTGCATAGGATTACTATTGGCAGGTGGTTGTTTTGTTAGTAAGAAAATTACGTTTCCCAAAATATTATAAAATGTTTCCGTTTTTGTGCCTTTTTGCGGTTTTGCTCCTGTTGGTGATGTCTGGTTTGCAGATGTTCCCGGTTGCTGCCACACAGGCAAAGCCATCGGTTTCAGCCAAGGCTGCTGTGCTTCTCCATGCCGATACCGGCGAGGTGCTGTTTGCGAAAAATGAATCCGAACGCCTCTCCATGGCGAGTACCACAAAAATTATGACGTCGCTGCTTGCTTTGGAACAGGCGGCAGTTTCCAATCCGGAAATTACCCTCACAACCGAAATGGTGACCGTGGAAGGCTCATCTATGGGACTGAAGGCGGGGTACCGTCTGACGCTGCGTGATCTGGCTATCGGGATGCTTACGGTTTCCGGCAACGATGCCGCTAATTCCGCAGCGATTGCCATGGCGGGTTCCAAAGAGGCGTTCGCCAAACGGATGAATGATCGTGCCGCGCAGATTGGCATGAAGAATACCCATTTTGTCACCCCGTCGGGTTTGGATGACCCTGAGCATTATTCGACTGCTTATGACATGGCTTTGCTGGGTGCTGAGGCGATCCGCAATGAGGATTTTTTGTCGATCTGTTCCCAAAAGCAGGTTAGTGTACAGTTTATCCAGCCTGAACAGCGCGTCCGGTATTCCAACCATAACCGTTTGCTTAGCATGTACCAAGGCTGTATTGGGGTGAAAACTGGCTTTACCAAAAAATCAGGCCGCTGTTTGGTTTCCGCTGCGGAACGTAATGGCGTACGTCTGGTGGCGGTGACGCTGAGTGCCCCCGACGACTGGAACGACCATCAACGGATGTTCGATTATGGTTTTTCCTGTGTAAAAGCCTATCCCATTGATGAAAGTGGGGTTTCCTATTCCGTTCCGGTGGTTGGCGGGCAGGCGGAAAGCGTTCTTGTACAGGGGCAAGCGCTTCCAAAGCCTTTGACGCTTTCCGAATCCCAGTATCAGAGCCTCAAACGCGTTGTCGAATTGCCGCGGTTCCTGTATGCGCCCGTAGAACCCCAGCAGGTGATTGGACGCGTGCGTTATGATCTGGATGGCAAAACAGTCGCGAGCGTCCCGCTTTCTGCCTGTGATCCGGTTTCTGCACTCGTTTTAAAACCTTCTTTTTGGCAGAAAATTACAGCGTGGTTTCAAGGGCTGTTTTCGTGAAAATTCAGGATGTTTCCAATTCAGAAAGGATGTAGGTAAAAATATGGCAAAAGATGTCAGGCTGCAAAAGCTCCTTGCCGACTGCGGCATCGCTTCCAGACGCAAAGCAGAAGTGCTCATTGCCGATGGTTTGGTGAAGGTCAATGGCGTTGCAGCAAAAATCGGCGATAAGGTTGACCCCAAAAAAGATAAGGTGATGGTCAATGGCAAGCCGCTTGTGACCAAAGTCCGCAATGTTTATGTGATGCTCCATAAACCCCGCGGATTTATTACGACGATGAGTGATGAGATGGACCGCCGTTGTGTGGCACAGCTCGTTTCCGATATTCCCGAACGGATCTATCCTGTGGGCAGGCTCGACCGTGACTCCGAGGGTCTGCTGCTGCTGACTAATGACGGCGAATTCGCCAATGCCCTGACCCATCCTTCTATGCACGTCCCCAAAACGTACCGCGTTACGGTACGCCCTTCCATCACGGATGACCAGCTGACCCAGATTACCATGGGGATTGTTATTGAAGGTCAGAAAACTGCTCCCGCAACCGTACGGGTCATTTCGCAGGAACCGGGACGTGTGGTGCTGGAAATTGTGTTGTATGAGGGCCGCAACCGTCAGATCCGCAAAATGTGTGAGGCTTTGGGATTGGAGGTCGCACGGCTCAAACGCATTGCTGTCGGACCGGTCAAGCTCGGGATGCTCCAGCAGGGCGATTACCGCAGGCTTACCCGTGAGGAAGTGAAAAAATTGCTTGCCGCTGCCAAACACGCACGCAGGGAGGAGCATTCGGTATGATTACGGTATTGCCCCTGCAAGAGGAGTCCCGGAAAAACCGTCTGCTGCAAGCCCTCCCGGGACAGCCCTCGCATGGACAAGTCCTTGTGATGTGCGACGGCCCGGAGGAACTTGGCTTTGCGGTCCTTGACCTGCAAGCGTCGGTTTTGCGCCTTTATCAGATTTGCGTGTATGGCGATGATCCCGGCGGGATGTTTGCGGATTTCCTGATGCGTTCTGCCGCTTCCTATGCCGCAAATTTTGGTGCCTACCAGATTGACCTTTATGACCGCGATTTCTTTGATTTCTTTTGCGCGCGCGGTTTTACAAGGCATGCCGAGTGTGTGTCTGTCCCTCTGTCAGCGATTGTGCGGGTACATAAACCGGATTCCTGATCTGACTGCCGGCCTTTCCAAAACAGGACGGTTTTTTGTTCCCGCAAGTCGAAACTTTCCCAGACACCGTTGCATTTCCTGTCCAAAACTGATAAAATGATAGCGTATGGCAATGTTTACTTTCGGATAGAAATGAGAGGAACCGTATTCTATGAATAGTATGACCGGGTATGGACGCAGCGAATTTGATTGCAATGGCCGTACTGTCCAACTGGAAATCAAATCGGTCAACCATAAATATTTGGAGCTTGTGTACCGTCTGCCAAAGGGCTACGCGTTTTTGGAAGAAAAATTGCGCCCCTATCTTCAGTCCCGCATGGCACGGGGCAAGCTCGATTTGAGCGTTACGATTGTTTCCCGCCGTGAGGATGATTCCCATGTCACCCTCAACCATAGTATTGCATCCGGGTATCTTAAGGCTTTGCGGGAGCTTGCCGGGGATTACAACATCCCGGATGACCTTTCCCTGTCCAGCTTTTCCCACTTTTCCGACCTCTTTACGGTGACTTGCAGCCCCGAGAATCCCGAGGAGGTCTGGGAAACGGTGCGCTGTGCCTTGGATGGCGCTCTTGCTGATTTTTTTGAGATGCGCGTGCGCGAAGGTATGCGGATGAAAGAGGATATCCATTCGCGGATTTTGCTGGTACGGGAGATGGTCACAAAGGTTGAGGAGCGTTCTGCGCTTTCGGTTGGGGAGTACCAGAAGAAAATGCAGGTGCGTTTGCAGGAGCTTCTGGAGAGCATTGAGCCGGATGACCAGCGGGTGTTTCAGGAGGCTGCGCTTTGGGCGGATAAAACCTCTGTTGCGGAGGAGACGGTGCGTCTGAACAGCCATCTGGATCAAATGGAGCTTCTGCTTGCACAAAATGGTCCGGTCGGACGCAGGCTGGATTTTCTCACGCAGGAAATGAACCGCGAAGCGAATACCATCGGTTCCAAGGCTATGGATGTGACCATTGCCCATCTTGTGGTGGAGATGAAGGCGGAAATTGAGAAAATCCGTGAACAAATTCAGAATGTAGAATAAGACCCGCCCTGCAGAGTGCCGCTGCCTTTGCTGGGGAAAGCCAAATTTGTTGCAGCGGGGATTGGAGCTTGTTTACTCATGAAGCTGATTAATATTGGCTTTGGAAATATTGTATCTGCCAGCCGTCTCATTGCGATTGTCAGCCCGGAGTCGGCACCGATCAAACGTATGATCCAAGATGCCAAAGAACGCGGCACCCTCATCGACGCCACGTATGGCAGGCGTACCCGCGCGGTCATTGTCATGGACAGTGACCATGTGATTTTATCTGCCGTGCAGCCCGAAACCGTTGCCAACCGTTTGAGCGACCGCGGCGATGATCTGAGTGAGGAGGAGTTGATGGAGGATGAATGAGTCTGGTTTGCTGATTGTGCTGTCCGGGCCTTCCGGCGCCGGCAAGGGGACGGTTGTGAAAGCTTTGCTTGAGCAGCAGGAGGGTCTGCGCCTTTCGGTTTCTGCTACGACCCGTACACCACGTCCCGGTGAGCTTCATGGCCAGCATTATTTTTTTCTCCCCAAAGAAGAATTTGTTGCAAAGATTGAGCAGGGGAAAATGCTGGAATACGCCCAATATTGCGGGAATTATTACGGTACCCCTGCGGAACCAATCCATCAATGGCGTGCAGATGGGTTGGATGTCCTGCTTGAAATTGAGATCCAGGGAGGCGGGCAGATCAAGCAGAAGTGTCCTGATTGCGTGGGAATTTTTTTACTCCCGCCATCCCTTGCAGAGCTGGAAAACCGTCTGCGTGCCCGCGGCACCGAGCCGGAGGACGTGATTGCCAAACGCATGGCAACCGCGCGTGACGAGCTTTCCGGGGTGTCTGGCTATGATTATGCTGTGGTCAATGACTCCATTGGCCAGACCGTGCGCCGCATTCAGACCATTATTGCCGCTGAAAAGCTGCGTTTTTCCCGTGTCAAACAAACCTCTGATTTATGGAAAGGAAGTTGCCCATCATGCTGAAACCATCTATTGAACTGACTCAAAACCAAACCGTCAGCGACTATTCGCTAGTGGTCGGGATTGCCAAAAAAGCCCGTGAAATCGCCAGTGACGCCGAAACCAGAGGCGATATTTTGGAAGAAAAGCCAGTTGACTTGGCGGTTCAGGAATATATCCAGAAAAAGTTCCAAATCATGGAGCCTTCTGTTTGCGAAGTCTGCGGACGTATGGACTGTATCTGTGAAAGGCCGGAAGCCCAGCCTGTCCAAACCGATGACCTTTCCATGGAGGAAGCCCAGGAACCTATGGCGTCTGAGGAAGGTATCGAGGAGGCTGGGGACACCGAGGATGACGAGGAAGATGGATTCGAGCAGTAAAACCTCTTTCCCACAAATGCCGCAAACGGTACGGGCGAAAGTCGCCGTTGAACATACCGCATACCATTTTGACCAGCCGTTTGACTATCTCGTCCCAGAGCATTTGCTGCCGGACATTTTGCCGGGCTGCCGTGTCATGCTCCCGTTTGGCAAGGCAAATTCTATGCGTCAGGGGATGGTTCTTGCGCTTGTCAGTGGTCCGCTCCCAGACAATCACATAAAGTCCATCACAGCGGTGCTTGACCAGGCGCCGCTTCTTACTAACGAAATGCTTCAGCTGGTCACATGGGTCAAGGAGCGCTATTTTTGCACGTTGTTTGATGCCGTGAAACTGATGCTCCCGGCTGGCCTTTATTGGAAGCTGCAAACTGAGTTTTCTCTGGAACCGGGCGTTTCCTGTGACCTGTGGGAACCGCTTTCCGAGTTGGAACAGCAAGTTTGCCAATTCCTCAAGGAGCAGCCGAAACCTGTTGAAAAAACTAAACTTTGCCGGAAATTTTCCCTTCCTGCTAACACAAAAATACTCGATCATCTTTGCAGCCTCGGCATCCTGAAAAAAAGCAGTGGCGCGGCACGTCAGGTCGGCGATGCTACCCGGAAAATGGTGCGTCTGACCCAGGCGGCTCTTTGCAAACAGCCGTCTAAGCTGACGCCCCGTCAGCAGGAGGTTTACCGTACGCTGCTGGATATCGGCAGTGCGTCGGTGAAGGAAATCTGTTATTTTACCGGGGTCACAACGGCAGTTGTACAGGCGATGGTCAACAAAAAGGTGGCTGAGTATTTTGAGGATGAGGTCTACCGCAATCCTTATACTGTGCCGGAAACGTGTGCCGTGCCAGAGGAGATTTGTTTGTCTGATGAGCAGGAGCAGGCTTTTGCCAAGATTCAGGAGGATTATTGTGCTGATGAGGGAAAAGCCGCTCTGCTTTACGGTGTGACTGGGAGCGGCAAAACGTTAGTTTTTCTCAAGCTGATCGACTTGGCGGTCAAACAGCGCAAGGGGGTCATTGTGATGGTACCGGAGATCTCCCTCACTCCGCAGACCATCGCACGGTTCCATCGCCGTTACGGTGCCCAAGTGGCTGTTTTTCACAGCGGCCTTTCTGCGGCGGAACGTCTGGATGAATGGAAACGCGTGAAGCGCGGGGATGCCCGGATTGTAGTCGGGACCCGTTCTGCGGTGTTTGCCCCCTTTGAGGACATTGGGCTGATTATTATGGATGAGGAACAGGAGCATACCTATAAATCCGAAGCCAGTCCTCGCTATCATGCCCGCGAAATTGCCAAGTTCCGTTGCGTTTCCCACAAAGCTTTGCTGCTCATGGCATCCGCGACCCCAGCACTTGAAAGTTTTTTTGCTGCTAAGTCTGCGCGCTATTCGCTCGCCATGCTGCCCACCCGTTATGGGCAGGCAAAGCTCCCTGAGGTCATTCTTGCGGATCGTTCGAAAGAACCGCTTCAGGGGAGTTTAACGTCGTTTAGTCCGGTGCTTTTGGAGGCTATTGGTCAAAACCTTAGCGAAGGCAAACAGTCGATCCTGCTGCTGAACCGCCGTGGTTATCACACGTTTGTTACCTGTAAGTCTTGTGGTGAAGTTCTGATGTGTCCTAATTGCAGCATCTCGCTGACCTACCATTCCGCCAACCACCGCCTGATGTGCCATTATTGCGGGTATTCTGCACCGTTTTCCAAAGAGTGTCCGCAGTGCCATGAGTTGGAAGTCCACTGTACCGGTTCCGGTACCCAGCGTGCTGAGGAACAGCTTTGTCAGGCATTTCCGCAGGCGCGTGTGCTGCGGATGGACACCGATTCGGCTATGACCCGTCTGTCCTATGAAAAAAAATTGCGTCAATTCGCGCAGGGTGGGTATGATATTATGTTAGGGACACAGATGGTTGCTAAGGGGCTTGATTTTGAAAATGTCACATTAGTGGGGGTTCTTTCTGCCGATCAGGCGCTCTATCAGGATGATTTCCGCAGTAATGAGCGTGCCTTTGACCTGATTACCCAAGTGGTTGGACGTTCCGGGCGCGGGAAGTTCTCCGGCAAAGCGATCATCCAGACTGTCACACCCGCGCATCCCATTCTTACACTGGCCGCCCGCCAGGATTACCTCTCTTTTTATGAGCAGGAGATCCAGTTTCGCAAGGCCATGCTGTATCCGCCGTTTGCTGATCTTGTGACGGTGGGGTTTGTTGGGGAACGTGAGGAAAAGGTACAAGCGGCCAGCCAAGAGTTTTTACGGATATTTGGGGCCATGGCACAGAACGAATATCCCAAACTGCCTTTGCGTGTGCTTAGCCCATCGCCTGCGCTGGTTGCTAAAATCAGCAACAAATTCCGTTATAAGCTGATGATAAAGTGCCGCAATGACCGGGTTTTCCGCCAGATGCTTTCGCGTTTGCTTGTGGCGTTTGGTACGAAACGGGAATTTTCTTCGGTTACGGTATTTGTGGATACCGAGTGATTTTGGAATCAAATTTGTTTTTCCTAGTAGATCAGAAAATTAAATTTAGAAATCATAGAAAGAAGGTCGAAAGTTATGGCGATTCGGCAAATTGTGTTGGAAGGCGACGACGTTTTAACGAAAGTATGCCGTCCAGTGGAAAAGTTTGATCAGAAGCTCTGCACTTTGCTTGATGATATGCGTGAAACCCTCTACGATGCCGATGGGGTGGGACTGGCCGCCCCTCAGATTGGGATTTTGCGGCGGGCAATTTTGATTGATGTCGGCGAGGGCCCGATTGAGCTGATCAACCCGGTTTTCCTCGAACAGACCGGTGAGCAGAATTTACAGGAAGGATGTTTGTCATGCCCCGGAGAGTGGGGTGTGACGTCCCGGCCGGCTTATGTGAAAATTCGTGCACAGGATCGCCATGGCGACTTTTTTGAGATGGAAGCTACGGAATTGTTAGCGGTTGCCTGTTGCCACGAGATCGACCATCTCAATGGCGTACTGTTTAAAGAACGTCTGGTGGATGGTTTGGAGCAATAAGTGTGAAGGAAGGAGGGCATTTATGCGGATTTTTTTTATGGGGACTCCCGATTTTGCAGTTCCGTGTTTGCAGGCGCTGCTCGATGCTGGCCATGAGATTTGCGGGGTCTTTACACAGCCAGATAAACCCAAGGGCAGAGGCTATGCCATGACTCCACCGCCAGTGAAAAAACTTGCTTTGCAGCATGGTTTGGAGGTGTTCCAGCCTGCCAGCCTGAAAACCGGGGATGCCATACAAATCCTTCAGGAGAAAGAGCCTGATTTAATTGTTGTGGTGGCTTACGGGAAACTGTTGCCCAAAGCGATTCTCGATTTGCCTGCCTATGGCTGTGTGAATGTCCATGCATCGCTGTTGCCCCGCTACCGGGGTGCGGCGCCAATCCAATGGTCGGTACTCAACGGCGACTCTGTCACTGGTGTGACCACCATGTATATGGCGGAAGGGCTGGATACCGGGGATATGCTTTTGCAGGCCCAAACCCCCATTGATCCCAATGAAACCGCCGGACAGCTGCATGACCGTTTGTCCCGTATGGGGGCTGCATTGATGGTCGAAACAGCCGCCGCGCTGGAAAAGCATACCCTTACACGCATCCCGCAGGATGATGGGCAGTCGTGTTATGCGGAGATGCTCCATAAAGGGCTGTCCGCCATCGATTGGGGGAAACCAGCTGGGGCTGTGCACAACTGGGTACGAGGGCTGTCCCCATGGCCGGCTGCCAATACCGTTTACCATGGTAAAGTCCTGAAAATCCATAAAACAGCGGTATCTGACGGGATTTCGGGGCATACTGGTACTATCGTCGGTCAGGCAGGACGTTATTTTGTATGCTGTGGGGAAGGGGCGGTCGAGCTGCTGGAAGTACAATATGAAGGCGGCAAACGGATGGCTGCCAAGGATTTTTTCCGTGGGCATCCGTTTGAGGAAAACGAGACCGTGGGTTCACCCGTATAAGGAGGGCTTTTTTTGGGATTCTATACGTATCATTATTCATACTTCCTCTTTATGGCGCCGGCACTCCTGCTGTCGATTGCCGCGCAGATCGGGGTGCATACGACGTTCCGAAAATATTCGCAAATAACGAACCGCCGTTTCCTGACCGGAGCCGGTGCCGCTGATTGTGTTTTGCGGTATGGTGGAGTACAAAATGTCGCGATCCAGCGGGTGGCAGGTACGCTAACGGATTTCTTTAACCCTCATAACCAGACCATCGCCCTTTCCGATTCGGTATATGGGCTGGCAACGGTGTCAGCAGTGGGGGTTGCCGCACACGAGGCCGGCCACGCCATCCAGCATGCACGGGGATATTTGCCGATCAAGATCCGCAGTGCGCTAGTGCCGGCAGTCAATCTTGGCTCCCACATCGCCATGCCCATGGTAGTCCTTGGGCTGCTGCTTCCCACTGGGTATGATTGGGTGGTCTATGTCGGAATGGGGCTGTATGGCATGGCTGTATTGTTTTCTTTGGTGACTTTGCCCGTCGAATTTAATGCCAGCCGCCGTGCGATCCGTGCTTTGAGCGATACTGGTGCATTGGACCCTGACGAACTCAAAGGGGCAAAACGGGTTTTGCAGGCCGCGGCTATGACCTATGTTGCTTCCACGCTCACAGCATTATTATCGTTTTTCCGTCTGGTTTTGATTGCCGGGCGCAGGAGGGATAGTTAGATGAAGGGGGCAAGGACAGCAGCCCTGACTGCTTTGCTTCAGGTGCAGGAGAACGAAGGCTATTCCAATCTGGTGATTGATAAGGTGATCCGCCAAGCGTCCCTTGACCCTCGTGATGCTGCTTTAGCCACCACCATTTTTTATGGGGTACTGGAACGCCGGATTGCCCTGGATTATTGGATCGCGAAGTTTTCCAAAATACCGGTTGGCAAGCTTTCCCCTGAAGTATGCAATCTCCTGCGTATGGCTGTGTACCAGATCCGCTATCTGGAAAAAATTCCGGCTTCGGCGGCGGTGAATGAAGCGGTAAACGCCGTCAAACAGACAAAATCTGCGAAAGCTGCCGGATATGTAAACGGTGTGCTGCGTGCCCTGTTGCGCGGTTTGGATCAGGTGGAAATGCCTGACCCTCAAAAAGATCCCTTGCTTGCCTTGAGTGTAGAAACCTCCTGCCCCGAATGGCTTATCCAGCTTTGGGAGACTTCCTATGGGAAAGGGTGCGCCCATGCTTTGGTGCGTGCGATGAGCGAAAAACCTCCGCTGTTTATCCGGGTAAATACGACCAAACTTTCCGTAGAAGATTTGGTTCTTTTGCTCGAACAAGAAGGTGTGCATGTTGATATCGAAGAAATGCTTCCCGGGGCTCTCAGGCTTTCGCATACCGGTGCAATGGATCGTTTGGAAGCGTTTCAGAAGGGGTATTTTCACGTGCAGGATTTGTCGTCGCAGTTGTGCTGTTGGTTTCTGGACCCAAAACCGGGAGAGGTGGTTGCGGATGTATGCGCCGCACCCGGAGGCAAAACCTTTACGCTGGCCGAGTGGATGCAAAATCAGGGGAATGTACTCGCGTTTGACCTTTACAAAGGGAAAGTCGGACTGATCCGCAAAGGGGCACAACGGCTGGGATTGTCGATTGTACAGGCGCAGGTGCGGGATGCCTGCGACCCGATGCAGCCCCTTCTGGAAGCCGATGCTGTCTTGTGTGACGCCCCATGTTCCGGGTTAGGGATCATACGCCGGAAACCCGAAATCCGTTATAAAAATCCCAAAGAGTTAAAAGGTCTGCCCGACCTCCAGCGTCAGATTTTGGCGCAGGCGGCGCGTGAGGTACGGGCGGGGGGACGTTTGCTGTATTCGACGTGCAGCCTGAATCCCGCTGAAAACGGGGAGGTTGCAACATGGTTCCTCCAAAACCATCCCGATTTTGCCCCCTTGCCGCTTCCTTTGCCAGAGGGGTTTCCCCGTGCCCTCAAGGAGCCTGCCCATCAGATCACCCTTATGCCGCACGTGCATTCTTGTGACGGCTTTTTTGTTTCCGCTTTCCAGCGAATCCATTGACAGGAGTAATGATTTATGAAAAAGGAAACCACAATCCGGGATATCAAGTCTTTGACCCTTGTCGAGCTTTCTGAGCAGTTCCGCGACCAGAACCTGCCGGCATTCCGTGCCAAACAGGTTTATCAGTGGCTGTACCGCGGCGCCGTTTCGTTCGAGGAAATGTCAGATTTGCCCAAAAATCTGCGGGTGACCCTTGCGGAAAAATATTACATATCTGTAGCAAATATTGAAAAAAAGTTGGTTTCCGATTATGATAATACCGTAAAATATCTGTTTTCTTTTCCCGACGGCCAGTGTGTCGAATCCGTTGTCATGCACTATCATCACGGCGTTTCGATCTGTATTTCTACGCAGGTTGGCTGCAAAATGGGCTGTACCTTCTGTGCCACCGGGAAAAGCGGGTTCTCCCGTCATTTGACTGCTTCCGAAATGATCGCTCAAATCCAGGCCGCGCAGCAGGACCTTGATCTCCGTATTTCCAATGTCGTCCTTATGGGCATGGGTGAGCCGCTCGATAATTATGAAAATGTCCTGCGCTTTTTGGAGCTGGTATCCTCAGAAACGGGTCTGCATATTGGCATGCGCCATATTTCCCTTTCTACCTGCGGGGTGGTCAACCGCATTTATGATCTTGCCAAGCATAAGTTCCAGCTCACCCTGTCCGTTTCCCTGCATGCCCCCAATGACCTGATCCGTTCCAGGATCATGCCGATTAATCATAAATGGGGGGTGGATCAGCTGCTTGCCGCCTGCCGCCACTATGCAGATGCCACAGGGCGCAGGATTTCTTTTGAGTATGCTATGATGGATGGGGTCAACGACAGCGACGCCTGTGCTGTGGAGCTTGCAGCCAGATTACGGGGGACCCTGAGCCATGTCAATTTGATCCCGGTCAATGATGTGACGGGGGCTGGGTATCGGAAAAGTTCCCCGGTGCGCGTGGAGCGGTTTTGCAAGACGCTGGAAAAATACGGGGTAACTGCCACGGTACGCCGGACCCTTGGCGCGGATATCAATGCATCCTGCGGTCAGCTGCGGCGCAGGCAGAAAGAGGAGGTGGCCAATGTTGAACGTAGCAAGTTTAAGTGATATTGGTCTGGTACGAAGCCATAATGAAGACGCCTGTGACAGCGGTCTGCTCGAAAATGGGGCATGGGCCGTGGTGTGCGATGGGATGGGTGGCGCCAAAGGCGGTGAAATTGCAAGCCGTACCGCTGTGAGCAAAATTACCGAGCAGCTAAAGGAAGGCTACCGCGGGGACCGTTCGGATAATTCCATCAAGTATCTGATGAATTCCATGATCTATAATGCCAATGCCCAGATTTATGATATGGCGCAATCCATGCAGGGGCTCTCCGGCATGGGGACTACTGTGGTGCTTGCGGTGGTGATCCATGGCATTGCCCACATTGCCCACGCCGGCGACAGCCGCGCCTATCTGATTACACAGGACGAAATGCAGCAGCTCACTTTGGATCATTCCATGGTGCAGGAGCTGGTGCGTATGGGGGATTTGACCCCGGAAGAAGCCAAAGTCCACCCGCAGAAAAATATCATTACCAGAGCCCTTGGGGTTCATGCGATCCTCGATATTGACTACTGTGAATACCGTATGCCTGAGAACAGCCGCTTATTGCTCTGTTCCGATGGCCTGACAAATTACGTTGAGCCAGACAGGATTCACCAGCTTTCCAAAGAACTTACGCTGGAGGAACTCCCCCAGCGCCTGATCCAGCTTGCCAAAGACGGCGGCGGCGGGGATAATATTACCGTGGCTGTCATTGAAAACGAACCATCTGAGAGGAGTCGACACACGTATGGATAATTATACTGGAAAACGGCTCGATGGCCGTTATGAAATGCAGGATGTCATTGGCGTTGGCGGGATGGCGGTGGTCTACCGGGCCTATGACACCTTAGAAGGGCGTACGGTTGCCATTAAAATCCTAAAAGATGAGTTTTCGGATAATGCGGAGTTTCTGCGCCGTTTTAAAAATGAATCCAAAGCCATTGCCATGCTCGACCATCCGAATATTGTCAAGGTCAACGACGTCAGCTTCGGCGACCGTTTGCAGTATATCGTGATGGAGTATATTGACGGGATTTCTCTAAAAGAATATCTGATCCAGCAGAACGTGGTCAAATGGAAAGAAGCGATCCATTTTAATGTACAGATTCTCCACGCGCTCCAGCATGCCCACGAAAAAGGCATTGTCCACCGTGACATCAAGCCCCAGAATATCATGCTGCTTCAGGACGGCACCATTAAAATGACCGATTTCGGCATTGCCCGTTTTTCCCACAGCGAGACCCGCACCATGACCGATAAAGCGATTGGTTCGGTTCATTATATCGCTCCCGAACAGGCGCGCGGCGATCTGACCGATGAGAAAACCGATATCTACTCGGTGGGCGTCATGCTCTACGAAATGACAACCGGAAAGTTGCCGTTTGAAGCGGATAATGCGGTTTCGGTTGCGATTATGCAGTTGCAGGCTGACCCGCGCCCACCAAGGGAAATTAATCCGGCTATCCCGCAGGGGCTTGAGGAGATTACCCTTAAGGCCATGCAGAAAAACCCCATGCAGCGTTACCAGTCTGCCGCCGATATGCTGCGCGATATTGAGCAGTTCCGCCGCAACCCCAATATCACGTTCCAGTACCGTTTCTTCACGGACGAAAAATCAACCAAATATGTCGATTCCCTCAGTGTGGTTGACCCCGACGACTTTGATCCGATTTCCCTGGTCAATTCTCGTCCCGTGCCGACCCCTGCGCGTTATGAGGATAATTACCAGTACGATCCTGAACCAGCTGCCCCGCATAATTCCCAACATAACAATTCCTCTCGCCGTATGTCAACGGGCGGGATCATCGGGATCATTGCCGCAGCGGTTGTGGCTGCTGCCGGACTGGGGGTCGGTATTTTTGCACTGGCTGGTGGCTTTGGCTCCGGGCAGGTGCAGGAGGAGGTCGACCTGCCCAATTTCGTTGGCATGACCCGCGAGGATATTGAGAAAAATAAAGATAACTATTATAATTTCCGCTTTACCTACGATACAGAAGTCGATCCTACCCAGCCAATTGGTGTGGTATTGCGACAGAACCCTGCCGGGGTCATCAAGGTAAAGAGCAATGCGGAGATTTTGCTCGTTATCAATACCGGCGAAGCTAAAAAGAAAGTCCCGGAAGTCAAGGGACTCAAAAAAGAAGTTGCCGAACAACGGGTCAAAGCGGAAGGGCTGCAAGTGGAATTTGAGGACGTTGTGGATAGCGAAACGGCCAAAGATTATGTGCTGAAAGCCGAACCCGGTGAAGGGACGGAAGTGGCAGAGGGCAGCATTGTCAAATTGTTTGTCAGCAAGGGGCCGGATGAGGAAGAAGTCAGTGTCCCTGCTGTGATCGGCAAGGATATTGAAGCTGCACGTGCGGAAATTATTGCCGCTGGGCTTACCGTTGGCACGACCACCCCGCAGGACGACAGCAGTCTGGCACAAAATAAGGTGGTTGAATGTACCCCTTTGCCGGGGGTCAAGGTATCGCGCGGTACTGTAGTCAACCTTGTTTACAGTTCCGGCAAGAAAACCGAAAAGACAATTACTGTGGATGTGAGCCTGCCTTCGGGCGTTTCGCATGATATTACACTAAAAGCCTATCTGGATGGCGCATTGTATAACTCGTCTGTGACGGTCAATCCTTCTTACAACCGTTCGTATAATATGACGCTCAAGGGCAATACTGGCACCAAAAAACTGCTCATTACCTTGGACGACCAACGTTATAAGGAATTTACCCTGGATTTTGACAGCCAGTCTTTGCGTGAAACCGCAAGTTACAATTATGTATCCCCCAGTAATCCGCAGTCGACCGTCCCGCCGCAGAACCAATCGGACCCATTTGGTGGCAATGATGTCATGTCAACGGGTGTCGTGCCGGGGGACTAAGATGGAAACTGGGATCTTACTCAAAGGCATCGGCGGCTTTTACTATGTGCAGGTCGGGGACACGATCTATGAGTGTAAGGCAAGGGGGCTGTTCCGAAAGCAGGGACGGAAGCCAGTCGCAGGGGATCAGGTGAATATCTCGGTAACCGGGGAGGAAACCGCATCTCTGGATGAAATTTTACCACGAAAAAATGTCCTGACCCGTCCGCCCGTGGCCAATCTTGACCGGCTATTTCTGGTCACTTCGGTTTGTGACCCTGTGCCGAATGTCCTTGTACTGGATAAAATGATTGCGGTTGCGGAGGATCACGGCATTGACCCAGTGGTGGTCATGACGAAGGCAGATTTGGGGGATATTACCCCATGGCGGCAGGTGTACGGCAAAACCGGCCTTACCTTTGTGGAGGTTTCCTCCGTAACCGGGCAGGGAATTTTAGAAATGAAAAGCCTGCTGAAAGGAAAAATCTCTGCGTTCAGCGGCAATTCCGGGGTCGGGAAATCCACGCTGCTCAATGCGATTGGGGAAGGCTACGACCTCCCGACTGGGGAGATCAGCCAAAAATTGGGGCGGGGCCGCCATACGACCCGTCAGGTGGAACTGTTTCCCTTGAGCGGGGGCGGATATGTTGCAGATACCCCCGGTTTCTCTACGGTCGATATGGAACGCTATGATATGGTGAAAAAAGACCAGCTTCAGTATGCGTTCCGGGAATTCGCACCGTACCTGGGGCAATGTAAATTTCCGTCCTGTTCCCATATCCGTGAGAAGGGGTGTGCAGTGCTTGCCGCAGTGCAGCAGGGGGAAATTGCTCCCTCACGTCACCAGAGCTATGCTGCCATGTACGAGGAAGTCAAGGAGGTCAAAGAATGGCAAAAACGTGTTTGATTATTGGTTCCGCACCCATCCCGGATGCTCCCTGGCTGCAAGGCATCCATGGGGAATACGCTTATCTGATTTGTGCGGACGGCGGCCTTGATTTTGCCTTGCGCCATGGCCTTACCCCCGATCTGATTGTAGGGGACTTTGACTCTGCTGCCGCCAAACCACCCCAGAATATCGAAACCATCCGGTTGCCTGTGGATAAGGATGATACGGATTTGTTGTTTGCGGTGAAAGAGGGGCTCAGGCGCGGCTACCGGGAATTTCGGATTCTTGGGGCTCTTGGTGCCCGGCTCGACCATTCTTACGCGAATTTTTGTGTCCTCCAATACCTTGCACAGCATGGCGGGCAGGGGGTGCTGGAGGATGCCGACACATGGATGACTCTGCTGCATTCTGGTAAGCGCACCTTGGAGCTTTACCATCAGCAGACGCGCATCCTTTCGGTATTCCCGTTTGGCGTACCCTCGTGTATACTCTCGTATTCTGGGATGCAGTACCCCTTGCAAAAAGGTACGCTGCGTGTTTGCGAACCGGTTGGGGTGAGTAATGTGGTAAGGGAGGAACATGCGGAAATTACCCTGCATGATGGGGCGGCCCTTGTGATGCTCATGAAAAATGTGCTGGCCTGATTGGAACCATTTTTCAGCCTTTGGTATATACTGGTAATAACCAGCGAGAAATGACAGGATGGCGATGGCGTATGAAAGGCAAATTCCGATGTGTGTGCAGAAATTACTGCCGGTGTGAATATGCTGTGGCGTTTGGGCTTGGCCTGGTGGTTTCTTGCTTTTGTCCCAACGGTTTTATTTTGTTTTTGTCTGCGGTGATTATGGTTGCGTTGGGAATCACCGTAGGCCGCCGGTCCGCCGGGAATGTGTGAGGAGGCTTTGGTTATGAAAGTAGTCGTTGTTGACAATCCTAAGGTTTTTGGATTCTTCCTGCGCAAATATTTCAAAATCAGAAAAGTTGAGGACATTGCAGGTTAATCCCCCAGACCGTCCCCCTAAAAAATCCGGGTACTGAAAAGTATCCGGTTTTTTTCTTGGAATTTTGCAATAAGGGCTTGTCAATGGAGCGAAAATAGGGTATAATAAAGAAGTTAGTTTGAGGGAAAAAGCAAGGCAGAGATGCATGCACTAGGATATACGGGCGGCTGGGCTCTGCGCGATAGAGCACCGCGAACCATGTCAGGCGGGGAACCGAGCAGCATTAAACGGATTGCTCTGTGTGATGCAGGCGGTCTGGTCGTTCGTATATCCTAATGTATGGCCTGTCTTGTTTTTTTGTCTTTCGTCCGCTGGAAGGGGGGATGGTTGGGTTTGTATCAGGTATTATACCGGAAATGGCGTCCCAAGCTTTTTGCCGATGTCGCCGGGCAGCCGCAGGTGACGGTCACGCTGCAAAATGAGCTGATGGCGAAACGCATTGCCCATGCGTATCTCTTTACTGGTTCCCGCGGTACCGGCAAAACGACCTGCGCTAAAATTTTAGCAAAAGCCATCAATTGCCTGCATCCGGTGGATGGGGACCCTTGCGGGGAATGTGACATCTGCAAGGGGATTGAGCAGGGGGCGGTCATGGATATTGTCGAGATTGATGCGGCCAGCAACAATGGGGTAGAGAATATTCGTTCCCTGCGCGAGGAAGCCAATTTCACTCCTGCCATTGCGAAATACCGCGTTTATATTATCGACGAGGTGCATATGCTCTCCATCGGTGCTTTTAACGCTCTGCTGAAAACCCTGGAAGAACCTCCGGCTCATGTGGTCTTTATCCTCGCGACGACTGAAGTACACAAGCTCCCAGCAACGATTTTATCCCGTTGCCAGCGGTTTGATTTCCGTCGTATCCCGCCTTCTGAGATTGCGGCACGGCTCGAATACGTTGCTGCACAGGAGGGGGCGGTACTGGAGCATCAGGCTGCCTTGTTGTTGGCAAGGCTCGCCGATGGTGCGCTGCGGGATGCCCTGTCCTTGCTGGATCAGTGCATGGGAGTCCATAGAGAAGTGACGGTGCCAGTGGTGAATCAGGCGGTGGGCATTGCTGGACGGGATCATTTATTTCAGTTAGCACAGGCGGTACAGGATCAAAATACTGCTGCTGCCCTTGAATTGGTCGATACCCTGCACAACAGTTCCAAGGATATGATGCGCCTTTGTGAGGAATTATGTTCGCATTTCCGCGCTTTGATGCTCATTAAGACCATGAAAAAGCCAGAGGAGATTTTAGTCATCACACAGGAGGAATTGGATGCCATGACCCAGCAGGCATTGCCAGCGGAACTGCCATTTTTGTTGCATTGTCTGGATGTTTTGCAGCGTACCTTGGAGCAAATGGCACGCAGTAGTAACCAGCGTACGGAACTGGAGATGGCATTGATCCGTCTTTGCACGCCCAGTTTGGATTCTTCCACATCGGCATTGCTGCGACGTATTGAGACCCTTGAACGGAAATTGACAGCTGCATTTTCTTCTTCCCCAGCAGTGAATCCTGAAAAGGTAGATAGCTTTACAAAGCCAAATGCCTTTACAGAAGAACCAGTTGCTGAAAATCCCCCGAAAAAAGAAAATGTTGGCTTCCTTCAGCGGGTGGCGATTCCTGATATCAAACGAAAAGCTCCTCCCGCCAGTATCCAGCCAGACGATTCGGCACCGCCCCCGCCGCCGGAACCGCCTCCCATGGAGGAACTTCCCGAGCCTCCATCCATGTTGGATGCGGGGATGGCAACTCCAGTCAAAGCAAAGCCGCCTGCTCAGCCATCGTTGGACGAGCTTTGTGCGCGTGCCGACCCTTTCCCAGAATGGCCGGAAGTTTTGCAGTTGCTCAAGGAGTATTCGAAACCGGTTTCTGCGGCGTTTCAAGGTTCTGTAGCCTACCGCAGCGGCTCTTATATCCTCATTGATGCCAAAAATTCTATGGCGTTTGAATTGCTCCGCAAAGAGGAGCAAAGACGCAAAATGCGTGATACCATCCGGCAGGTCACTGGATGCGATTATAAATTAGGCCCCTACAAAAAATCGGAACCTGCGGCTCAAACAGAAACAGACCCTTTGCTTCTGTTAGCCGATCAAGCGCAGGCCGCTGGTATCCCGGTTACGAGAAAATAATTCTTTTGGAGGTTTTTATTATGAAAGCAAGATTGCCACAAGGTTTTGGGGGCGGCCCCAATAATTTGCAGCAGTTAGCCCGTCAGGCTCAACAGCTTCAGGAAAAAATGGATGCCGCCAGTCAGGAGCTTGAACTCAAAGAATATTCAGCGGCATCCGGTGGTGGTGCTGTGAATGTCGTGGTTACGGGAAAAATGGAAGTGAAATCTATTGATATCAAGCCCGAGGTTGTGGACCCGGACGATATCGAAATGCTTTCCGATTTGGTGATTGCAGCTGTGAATGAAGCCCTTCGTACTGCGGCCACGGAGAAAGCCGAAACCATGGAAGAGCTGTCTGGCGGCCTGAATATGCCAGGCTTATTTTAAATGGCTTATCAAGTGCCGCCACTGGCTAAGCTCATCGACCAGTTTGAGCGCCTTCCCGGGATCGGGCATAAATCTGCACAACGTTTGGCTTACCATGTGTTGGCCATGCCCAAAGAGCAGGCCGAGGACTTTGCCAAAACCATCACCGACGCCCATGATAAAATCCATTATTGCAAGGTCTGCTGCAATCTGACGGATCAGGAATTATGTCCGGTTTGCCGCAACTCTGCACGCGATCATACGATCATTTGTGTGGTTGAGGATCCTAGGGATGTTTTTGCCTTGGAGCGGACGCAGGAGTTTCATGCTGCGTATCATGTGCTGCATGGCGTGATTTCCCCGTTGGGTGGCGTTGGCCCTGAACAGCTCCGTATCAAGGAGCTTCTGGCGAGAGTGAATCAATCGGAGGTCAAAGAGGTTATCATGGCAACCAACCCGACGGTCGAAGGGGAGGCTACTGCGATGTATCTATCACGTTTACTCAAACCGTTAGGCGTGAAAGTTACCCGTTTGGCTTATGGCATTCCCGTTGGCGGTGATCTCGAATATGCCGATGAAGTCACGTTATCCCGGGCTATCGAAGGCCGGAGTGAAATGTAGGGCTGAACCCTCCCCTGTTTCTGTGAAACAGGGGAGGGATGACCGACAGATTTCCCTTGTGCTGGATGGGATAGTATGGTAAAATGAAACTACGGTCACAAAATAGAAAGGAGGCTTTTTATGGCGGAAAAAGCATCGACGAAAACCATTGCCCAAAATAAAAAGGCTTATCACGACTATTTTGTGGAGGAAAGCTTGGAAACTGGGATTGAACTGTTTGGTACAGAAGTGAAATCCTTGCGTGCCGGACGGGTCAATTTAAAGGATTCCTGGTGCTCCATTGTTGATGGGGAACTTTTTCTCAATGCTATGCATATCAGCCCCTATGAGCAGGGAAATATTTTTAATCGAGACCCTATGCGGGTCAGACGTCTGCTGGCTCACAAACGGGAAATTATGCGTCTGTTTGGCCATGTCAAACAGCAAGGCTATTCCCTGATCCCTTTGTCTCTGTATTTTAAAAATTCGAGGGTTAAGGTACAGGTTGGACTGTGCCGTGGTAAAAAGCTCTATGACAAACGTCAGGATTTGGCCGCTAAAGCTGCCCAGCGTGATATCCAGCGTGCCATCAAGGAACGTAACCGGTGAACAGAATGAAAAGCCTGTTTGGAAAACGGGCTTTGTTATGGGGATGTAAAGGTTTCGACGGGGATTGTAAGCCCTGGTAAGCGAGTAGCGGTGCGGGACCGCTTTAATACCCGCAACCTTTAAATTGAAACGACAACAATAAGTATCAGCAACCTGTTGCGTTAGCTGCTTAATTTAAGCGGCCGTTCTTTCTGGAAGTACCGCGGTCCAGATAAGAGCGTCGATTAGCGGTGAACGTGAACCGGAGTATGCCTTTATCCCGGTCATGACAAAAAGGCTACCATGTATTTATGCTTGCCAATTGGTGTGAATGTGTGGGAATCTTTAACAATTGGCTACACTCGTAGAAAGCCTTGGTAAGCGATTTTCGGACAGGGGTTCGATTCCCCTCATCTCCACCA
>CATJNB010000091.1 GCA_949741605.1 uncultured Eubacteriales bacterium
AATGCTGGAAGGGAAATTTAAAGCCGGCTCCCAAGTAACCTGCGATTACCAGAACGACCGCTTTACCTTTACCGCACAAACCGAATAAGCCTCTCCCCCTTCCCGGTTCCTTCGGGAAGGGATTTTTTATAGAATACTTGCAGGGGATTGTGAAATCTGGTATCATGAAAATCATGCAATAGGAGGGGGTGTTATGTGGAAGCGTTACCGGATCGGGCTTTGTGGATGGGGGCTGGCGGTGTACCTGCTCCAGATTCTGCCCAATCTGATATGGATGCTGTGGCCTCCTGAAAATGACGTTTTGTCCCAGAATACATCGCCGTATCTGGGGTTGGAGCTTTCGGAAAAAATCAGTGGGGTACTCCTTGCAGCCGGACTGATCCTTCCCAAACGCCAGCTGTCCTCCCGGAACCATCCTGTTTTTTTGTTCCTCTCAATTGGATTCCTGTGTGGTTATTATGCGGCATGGGGCTGTTATTTTGCGGGAATGGTTCAGCCATGGCTGTTGGTAGCCGGCCTTGCTGCGATGCCGCCGTTGTGTTTTGCCGCGTGTGCGGTATGGCTGCGTAATGGTCTGGTGCTGTTCCCCTGCGCCTTGTTTGCAGTGGTCCATGTTACGATCACCTGCCAGACTTATCTATAAAAATATCCCCTCCCGCAACTGCCGGAAGGGGATATTTTGATTTCCTTAAAAATCGGTACGGATCTGTTTTTCACTGCACGCGGGCGAATAGGAAAACGAATCCATATGGTCGCCGGTGAAAAAATATTCCGGCTTTCCCGGACGGTACGTATAATCAAAAGTATCAATGATAATCAGTTTGACCTTCATGCGGGACGGGATAATATTCTTGATAAACACGCTGGCCTGCTGCCCAACCTGTACCCCTTCCCGGCTTTCCGCCAAACCGGCAAGGTTCGGGGTCAGTTCCACAAAGACCCCATAAGGCTCAATGGAGCGGATGATCCCGGCAACGGTTTCCCCGGTTCCAAAACGGCTGCAGTTTTCTTCCCAAGTGCCCAGCAGCTCTTTATGGGTCAGGGTCACGCGTCCGTCCTCGATGCTGCGTACCACAGCCCGGATATCCATGCCGACCTCAAAACGCTCTCTGGGATGGTCGATGCGGGAAATCGAAATGGCGTCAATGGGCAAAAGCGCGACCACGCCGCAGCCGATATCTGCAAATGCCCCGAAGGGTTCCAGATGCGTGATCCGGGCATCTACGACGTCGCCGGGAACTAAGTGGTTCAGGCACTGTTCCTGGCATTTCTCCTGTGCCAGACGCCGCGATAACAGGGCTGTTAAAGAACCATCCTCTTTTTTCTGGAACCCGGACACCACAAAACATACCGGACGGTTGACCCGCGAAATAATGGCAATATCCCGCACACTGCCTTCCCGGATTCCAACCGCGCAGTCCTCCCTTGGAATGACCCCTTTCATACACCCAAGATCGACGATCAGATTATGTGCGCTGTCACAAACAACGGCGCGTCCTTCTAAAATTTGTCCATCGCGGCAGGCGTCAGCGAGGGTGGAATAACTGAGCATGGCATTGCGGTTTTGCGGGGTATCAATCCTCCATCCCTCCGGATAATACAAACTCATAAGTATAGCCTCCCTTTTTATTGTCCAATTATCTATATGCGCCCCCGCTCCAGAACATACTAAAAACTGCCTCTTGCATTCAAGTCCCACATATTGTAAAATAAATCCATTCCCATGACCAATTTTCATCCAAAAGGAGTTTTGCAACAATATGAAACAACAAAAAACCGTTCGCATCCTTGCTGCTGTGGTATCAGCCGCGCTGCTCACAGCAATGTTTGCCGGCTGCGGCACCAACGAACCTTCCAAGCCATCCCAGACGCCAAGCGGGCTTTCTTCAGGAGTGACGTCCCAAGTGGAAAAGAAGGCTGTGAGTGTGACCGACAAACCGGTTGGCTTCCAGCTGGAAGCCCCGAAAAAGGGTGAGGAAATCGCCGTGATTACCACCGATCTGGGTGTGATCAAAATGCGTTTCTTTGAAGACGAAGCGCCAAAGGCAGTTAAAAACTTCAAAGAACTGGCAAAGCAAGGCTATTATGACGGCGTACTGTTCCACCGCACGATCCCGAATTTTATGGTCCAGACTGGCAAAGGCGGCGGTGAGAGCATCTATGGCGAACAGTTTGAAGATGAGTTCACAGCAAACCTGCTCAATTTACGCGGTTCCGTATCCATGGCAAACGCTGGCCCCAATACCAACGGCACGGAATTTTTCATCAACCAAAGCCCGGCAGACACTTTTTCCGGCTGGGCGTATTATGAAGCCCTGTATGAGATGTACCAGCAGGACCCACAGGCCTTTCTGGCGCGGTACCAGAATGCTTCACTGGTGGTGGATCTGGCACGTGTGACCGATGAAGTCAGGAAACTTTACACGGAAAACGGAGGCTCGCCGTACCTTGACGGCAGCTATAATATGGTGGATCGCGGGCATACCGTATTTGGACAAGTCTTTGAGGGGCTGGATGTTGTGGACGCCCTTGCACAGGTGGAAACCGATATCAATGACCGCCCGGTCCGCGATGTCAAAATCCAGAGTATTAAACTCGAAACGTATCAGGGCTGACGGAGCCTGAGGGAAAGGAGCCTTTATGAACCAACCAAATCCAAACCAGCCTCCCAAGTGGGAACCGCCCCATTACCAAAGCCAGCAAAACCCGAATACCAAAATATTCTGTGTGCTGTCGTACCTCGGGATTTTATGGGTGATCGGGCTGATCGCTGACCGCAATAACCCGGTTACCCGGTTCCATGTCAATCAGGGAATCCTCCTGACCATTCTGGGGGCAGTCCTTGGGATTATTTCCGCGATCTGGCACGCCATTTTTAATGCCATTTTCGGAGTATGGGCTGCCGGCTTCTGGGCTGGGGTGTTGTGGCCCGGACGAATCCTCAACGGCTTATTTTCCAGCGCTGTTGGGGTTGTGATGCTGGTGTATCTGCTCATCGGGATCGCCAATGCAGCGCGCGGCCTGCAAAAACCATTGCCGATCATCGGACGGCTCTTTGTGATTATCAAGTAAAAACGGACAATTTTTTCACCAAAATTCCTCGCGCGTTCTTGACAATCCCAGTCAAAAAGCGATATAATAAAAACAATTATTGCTATGTTCCCAAATCCGGCAGGGCCTGCGGAAAACTGGGAACATAATTTTTTAGTTGAGAATGGCTCAAGTGGGAGGATATTTATGTCTACAAAGTATATTTTTGTTACAGGCGGGGTTGTTTCGGGACTCGGCAAGGGGATCACGGCGGCCTCTTTGGGCCGTCTGTTAAAAGCGCGCGGCCTGCGGGTGACGATGCAGAAATTTGATCCCTATCTGAATATCGATCCGGGTACCATGAGCCCGTTCCAGCACGGCGAAGTATTTGTCACGGACGACGGCGCCGAAACCGATTTGGATCTGGGGCATTATGAACGTTTCATTGACGAAAACCTGTCGCAAAACAGTAACATTACTTCCGGGCGGGTCTATTGGAATGTGCTGAAAAACGAACGTGCCGGGGCCTATGAAGGCCGTACGGTACAGGTCATCCCGCACATTACCAATGAAATTAAAAAACGCATTTATGCTGCCAAGGATCAGGTAGACGTATCCATTGTGGAGATCGGCGGAACGGTGGGCGATATTGAAAGCCAGCCCTTTCTGGAAGCCATCCGGCAGTTCGCGACCGAAGTCGGACGGCAAAGCTGCCTGTTTATCCATGTGACGCTCGTCCCCTATCTGGCGGCGTCCAGCGAGCAGAAAACCAAACCTACCCAGCACAGTGTCAAGGAACTGCTCTCCATTGGCATCCAACCGGATATCATCGTGCTGCGTGCTGAACAGGAGGTCGCAGAGGAACACAAACGCAAGATCGCGCTCTTTTGCAATGTACCGGAAAACTGCGTGATCCAAAACCTCGATTTGCCTTTGCTATACTCCGTACCGCTGGCACTGCGGGATGAGCGTCTGGATGACATTGTATGCAAACGCTTCGGTCTGGACACGCATGGCCCGGATCTGACCGATTGGATTACCATGGTGGATACGGCCCTGTCGATCACCGATACGGTAACGATTGGGCTGGTTGGGAAATATGTGGAGTTGCACGATGCTTATTTGAGTGTCACCGAGGCCCTGACCCATGGCGGGATCGGCAATAAAGTCAAGGTTAAAATTGACTGGATTGATTCTGAAACCCTCACTCCCGAAAATATTGAGGAAACCCTTTCCCACCTCGATGGTATTTTAGTGCCCGGCGGCTTTGGCCAGCGCGGGGTAGAAGGCAAAGTCGAAACCATCCAATATGCCCGCACACATCAGGTGCCGTTTTTCGGGATCTGCCTTGGGATGCAGCTGGCAATTGTCGAATACAGCCGCAATGTCCTCGGCCTTACGGATGCCAATTCCGCAGAGTTTGACCCGCAAAGCAAACACCATGTCATTGACCTGATGCCGGAACAAAAAGATGTGGTCGAGCTGGGCGGCACGATGCGTCTGGGTAAATATCCCTGTAAGGTGGCGCCCGGCAGCAAAGCCGCTGGGATTTATCAGGAATCGCTGGTGTATGAACGCCACCGTCACCGCTTTGAGGTCAATAATGAATACCGTTCCGACCTTGAAAAAGCTGGGATGGTCTTTTCCGGATGTTCGCCGGATAACCACATTGTCGAAATGCTGGAAGTCCCGGCACATCCGTGGTATATGGCGGTACAGTTCCATCCGGAATTTAAGTCCCGCCCCAACCGTCCCCATCCTCTGTTCCAGAGCTTTGTAGCCGCTTGCATGCTGCATAAACAGCAAAGGGAAAGCAAATAATATTCCCGTTTTTATAAATTGCCGGTTTTGCTTCCTCTTGTTGGAACATAGCCCGGCAATTTTTTGATCCAATCCGGGAAGAAGGGAGTTTTGGGAATGAGAAGAAAATGGAAAGCCTTGTGGGTCCTGATCTCGTTTGCCGCTGTGATTGCCGTTTTGGTTGGCGTATGGTGGTTTGGTACCTTTACGCTCACGGTCACTAAAACCGAAATTGCCAGCAGCAAGATTCACAATACCATTACCATTGTGCAACTGACGGATTTGCATGGGGCATCATTTGGGCGTGATAACCAAACCCTGATCCGTAAAATTCAAGAGCAGCAGCCGGATTTGATTGTCACAACCGGTGATATGTATACAGGGGGCGACGAAAAAGGCCGGGAAACGTGCCTGCATCTGCTGACCGAACTTGCCGCGCAATTCCCGGTTTATGTGGTCAACGGGGAGCATGACAATGACCGCGATTATGAGCAGGAGTTGCAAAAGCATCAGGTCCATGTGCTGCGCGATGCGGAAGAAACGGTTACCATTGGCAGCTCTACCCTGCATCTGTACGGGATCGACAACGTCTACTATACGCCGAATTTCTCCTTGTCCAAACTCTTTGAACCTCCTTCTGATCCTGACGCCTTTACCCTGTTGCTTGCCCATATCCCGAATGCCGCAGTGTTTGAGAGCTTTGGTGTGGACCTTGTCCTGTGCGGCGATACCCATGGCGGACAAGTCCGTCTGCCGTGGATCGGGCCTGTCTATTATCAGGAAGCGTGGTTTCCAAAATTTACTTATGCGGGTGAAATCCGCGATAAGGGGCTGTATTCCCTTGGCAATACCAACCTGTTTATCTCCAGCGGGCTGGGCAATTATCCGATCCCGATCCGGTTTGGGAACCGTCCTGAAATTGCCGTGATTACCCTTGTGCCCATGAGGTAAAAATTTAGGCTTGCATAATGACGAAAAATCAGGTAAAATAAGGATGTTAAAGCAGAGTAGAATCCGGAGCGTTAAGTGCTGTCTGAACGGGGAGTTGTCAGGCGGACGAAAAGAAATCTTGCGGTTCCGGATTCGCATCCCGCTGCTGCATACGGGAGAACCGGATCATCCTTTCCTCCTCTATGTGGCACATGCTGTGGCACAATACTGAAAAAGAGGAGGTTTTTTCATGCCCAAAAACAATGCTTCAACAATTCCAAATTCTTATTTGCTGCCCTGGACGCCCACCTATTGGAAGGCTGCCGCGATGCAGGTCAAGGATATCAAGGTGCTGGTGACAGTCGCCATGATGATTGCCCTGAACGTCGTTTTAACCATTTTTGTCGATGTGCCGATCCCGGTCGGCGATAACCTGCGTATCCGGTTCGACTTTCTGGCGGAAGTCGTGTTCTGTATGATCGGCGGCCCTATTATCGGGGTTTTCGGCGGTATGGCTGGCGACTTAGTCAGTTACTTATGCCATCCGGCCGGCGCTTTCTTCCCGGGCTATACGCTGTCGGCTATGCTGGCATGCCTCATTTACTCGCTGTTTTTATTCCGCACCCGCGTCACCATTGTGAAAATCGCGATTGCCAAACTGCTGGTCAATGGGCTGGTGAATGTCCTGCTGGGTTGCCTTTGGAGTACCATCACCAGAGATCATGGATATGTATTTTATCTGGCGAAAAGCGTAGTCAAAAACAGCATTATGCTGCCGATTGAGATTGTTTTGATGGTACTGGTACTGACGATTCTGGTGCCGGTGATTTCCCGGTTCGGACTAGTGCCAAAGCCGCTCAAAAAGTTTCTGCCTGTCTTCTAAACACAACCATTACAGAAAAGAGGAATGGTCATGTTCGCGCGTTTATACAGTATGGGGATTTTCGGTATTGAAGCCTTTCCCGTCGAGGTCGAAGTGGACGTTTCCAAAGGAATGCCCTGTTTTGACATTGTGGGGCTGCCCGATACTGCGGTCAAAGAAGCCCGCAACCGGGTTCGTTCGGCACTGAAAAACTGCGGATTTGACTTTCCTCTCAACCGTATCACAGTAAATCTCGCGCCTGCCGACCGCCGCAAGGAAGGCCCGGTCTACGATCTTCCGCTTTTAATTGCCATCCTGTGCGCGACCGGACAGCTTTCGGCGCATCTTGACTCCTGTGTCTTTTTGGGGGAGCTTTCCTTATCGGGCGAAACTAGACCCATCAAAGGGGTACTCCCGATGGCCATTCAGGCGAAAGAGAGCGGGTTTCAAGAACTGTTCCTGCCTGCGGCAAACGCCTCGGAAGGGGCTGTGGTAGAGGGGTTGCAGGTGTACCCAGTAGAACATGTTGGGCAATTAGTAGCGCATCTTTGTGGGGAAAAAAGAATCCCAGCCGCTGTGCCGGACACTTCCTATACGGGACCTGCCAAACACCTTCTGGATTTTGCCGATGTGCGGGGGCAGTCAGACGCCAAACGTGCGCTGGAAATTGCGGCAAGCGGCGGGCATAACGTCATGCTGATTGGCCCTCCGGGGTCCGGGAAAAGTATGCTCGCCAAATGTCTGCCATCCATCCTGCCGGACATGACGCTCGAAGAAACCATTGAAGTTACAAAAATCCATTCCATTGCAGGCATCCTCGAAAAGGGTATGGGACTGATCCCAACAAGGCCGTTCCGCTCCCCGCACCACACCGTTTCCCCGGCGGGTCTTGCTGGCGGCGGGACGATCCCCAAACCCGGTGAAATTTCCCTTGCCCATCAGGGGGTGCTGTTTCTGGATGAGCTGCCCGAATTTACGCGCGGTTCCACAGAAGCCCTGCGCCAACCCATGGAGGATGGCAAAGTGACCCTGTCGCGTGCGAACGGCAGTGTTTCCTATCCCTGTTCGGTGATGTTCGTGGCCGCTATGAACCCGTGTCCTTGCGGATATTTTGGGCATCCTAATAAGCCTTGCAGTTGTTCGCCGGGGCTTGTATCAAAATATTTGTCCCGCGTGTCGGGGCCGCTTTTGGACCGTCTGGATTTGCATGTGGAGGTGCCTGCTGTCGACTTTGACGACCTGTCTTCCGGGCAGAAAGCAGAAAGCTCCGCAGAGGTCAAGGCAAGGGTGAATGCGGCGCGGAAGATCCAAAATGAACGCTTCCGGGGTACCGGGATTTCCTGCAACGCCCGTATTACTCCAGACCGTTTGCATGAGGTGTGCTGTCTGGAACCGGCAGCACAGGAATTATTGAAAAAAGCCTTTGAGACCCTCGGGCTTTCTGCACGCGCCTATGACCGGGTTTTAAAAGTAGCCCGTACCATTGCGGATCTCGACCAGAAAGAAACCATCCAATCCCATCACGTTGCGGAAGCGGTGCAATACCGTAGCCTTGACCGTAAATATTGGATGAAAGAATTATAAAAACATAAAAGGAAAACCATCCCGCCACGCTGGCAAGACCAGCTCTTGGGATGGTTTTTCTTTCTTTATGGATGCATCCGGGGTTTGCGGAACACTTCTAAAAATTCACGCGATAACACATCATATTCATGATGCTGTAAAATATAGTCCCGTCCCCGCTGCCCCATGGCCTCGAGTTCTTCTTGAGACTTTGCGGCGAGCGCTTTTGCAGCCTGAGCAATGGCGCTGCTGTCCTCCGGGGGGATCGAGATGCCACACCCAGCCTCGGCTACCAGGTCGTTCCCCGCCTCAATGGCGAAAATGATCGGCTTTGCAGCCATCATATAGTCCATGAGCTTATTGGGGCTGACGCCAAACCGGAATAACGGCTGCCGCTGTAATCCAATATAGAGGGCATCCATTTGACGCAGAAGCCCTGGGACATCATCCCGTTTTACAACCTCGAGCAACTCGACGACATCCCCGAGATTGCGGTCTTTGACCTTCTGGATCAAGCGTTCACGTTCCGGGCCGGGGCCGACCATAATCAATTTCATTTTCTGGTCACGCAGCTGTTCGCCTGCTTCTACAAAGCTGTCAAGTGCGTTGGCAATACCATGGGCACCCGTGTAACCGATCAGAAAATAACCCTGTTCATGGTAACGCCCCAGCTTGTCCGCATACACAGGCACACGGTCTACACCGTCCTGTTCCCAGTCCTCTTTCACGATCCCATTAGGGATATACACAAATTTTTCCGGCGCCATGCCATGCTGCATCATGTGCGCTTTGGCACAGGGTAACAGGGAAACCACATAATCGCTGCTTTTATAACATTCATTTTCCGCACGCTGCATCAGCATAATATACGGATGCTTCGGGGACATCCCGCCAAGCTCTATGGGGCTCAAAGGCCACAAATCATGCACTTCGTAAATCAGCATGGCACCATAATGCTCTGCCATTTTTTTAGCAGGGTAAATATCCAACGGGTACGTAGAGGAAGCAATCACAACATCAGGACGTCCATGGGCGCAAATCTCCACCTGATACCTTTTCAGACCTCGCAAAAAGGACATCATATTGCGGATACGCCCCATGCCATTACCCTCATAGGATGGACCGTTGATCCAAAAATAACGGACTCCATCCATGGTTTCCACCAACGTCTTGCGCCCCTTCATATCGGGATTTTTATTGCGAAGATGCGAATAGGAACTTGCGACCATCGTGACCTGATGCCCTTCCCGCACCCAGCGTTTTGCCATGAAAAACGGACGGAATTCCATGCCATGCCGGGTGGAACCCGCATAGTGGTCAATATAAATAATATTCATGTGCAGAATCTTCCCCTTTCCGCTTCTCAGCACCCGGTCAGGATGCGCGCGATTTTCTCGGAAGCCTTCCCGTCGCCAAACGGCATGGAAATACGTGCCGCCGGGTCGGGGGTAATGTCACAGGCTTTGTGTAAAATATCATCGGTCTCAAGGGCTGCCAGAATATTCCAATTCCCAGCGAGGGTTTCCACCCATTCGGTTTCACTTCGCAGTGTCACACACGGCACTTCCATAAACCATGCTTCCTTTTGCAGCCCGCCAGAATCGGTCAGCACCTGGCAGGCGGAATCGGTCAGGAGCAGCATTTCGAGGTACCCCACCGGATCAATCAATTTGATATTCTGAAAGCCCCCCTCTTTAATCGCTTCTTCCGCCAACCCTCTGGTCCGGGGGTGGATCGGCAGCACCACCAGTTGTGGGAGCTGTTCAAACGCGGTAAAAATTTTCAGAATCGCTTGCAGCCCTCCCTCGGTCGTTTCCGCACGGTGAAGGGTCGCTAAACGGTACTGCTTGGGCGTGATCCCCAAATGGTCAAAAATAGCGGTTTTTTCAGGGTTTTGTTTGGCAAGCGCCCGGAAATGCAGTGCGGAATCCAGCATGACATCCCCGGTCAGATAACCGCCTTTTTGGATGTCCTCCTTTTTGAGGTTATCCGCCGCTGTCTGGGTTGGACAAAACAGCCACATCGAAATATGGTCGGTCAGCACACGGTTCTGCTCCTCCGGCATCCGCATATTGTACGAACGCAGCCCTGCCTCCACATGCGCCACCGGGATATGGATTTTTGATGCCGCCAATGCTCCCGCAAGAGTCGAGTTGGTGTCGCCATATACCATGAGTGCATCTGGATGTTCCCGCAGCAGCACTTCCTCAATTTTCATGAGCATTTCCCCAGTCTGTTTGCCATGGGAGCCGCTGCCGACTCCAAGGTTATACACTGGTTTCGGGATATCGAGTTCACGAAAAAACACATCAGACATATTGGCGTCATAATGCTGTCCCGTATGCACCAGCACTTCCTGACACAACGGATGTAAAGCAGCGGACACCACCGATGCTTTAATAAATTGAGGCCTTGCTCCAACAATCGTTACCAGTTTCACGAAAAGCCCCCCTTTACTGCTTGATATCGCTGGTCGACATCTCAAGGCTTGAGAATTCCAGCGTATCATACTGGACGGGTTGTCCGGTTTTCTGGGACTTGTAAGCAGCCAAAATAATCTTCATGCCCTTGATGCCTTCCTCCCCGCTGATCAGGGGCGCAGTATCCGTTTGTACCGCATTGGCATAGTCGGCATACAGCAGGTTATGCCCGCTGCCGTACACATCTTTCGGATCTGTGCCAGCCAGCGCTGCCACCTCCTGATCCTGTGGGGCAGGCTCTGCAAAATTCCATGTTTCGACCCGGTTGACCGCCAAGCCGCCAATCACTGCTGTCCCCGTTTCGCCGAAAACAGACAAAGTTTCCTCCAAATTTTTTGGATAGACGCAGGCTGTCCCTTCGACAATACCAATCGCTCCATTTTTAAAGCGGATCAGGATCGCCCCAAAATCTTCGGCCTGAATATCGCGGATATAATTGCCAGTCATCGCCATAACCGTATCCGGCTCTCCGCCCATGCTCCACTGAAGCAAATCGATATTATGAATACACTGGTTCATCAGCGTACCACCATCCTGCGCCCATGTGCCACGCCATGGGGCTTGCTGGTAATATGGCATGGAACGGTTCCACAAAATGCGCGCAGTACCATTGACCAGCTTGCCAAAACGCCCGGCATCCAATGCCTTTCGCAGCTCCTGAATGGGGGCATTAAAGCGGTTTTGGTGGCATACGCCCAGCTTGACCCCATGCGCTTTGGCTTCTGCAATCATCTGCTCGGCATCTTTGGTACTCAGAGCCATTGGTTTTTCAATCAGTACATGTTTCCCCTTACGGATGCAGTACAAGGCAATTTCCGCATGGTATCCGCTTTCTGTGGCAATCGCACAGGCGTCGATGTCCAGCTCGTCGAGAGCCTTTTTATAATCCGCATAAATGGGCGCCGTTTTCCCGGACTGCTCCAAATAGCTGTCCGCTTGTTTTTTTGCGTTTGTCTCGATAGGGTCACACAGCGCGACCAGTTCCACAGCATCCGCATTGACCGCCATGGCCGTAATATGGTTTTTTGAAATCCGGCCGCAGCCGATGAGTGCAAAACGTAATTTTTGCATACTAGAATCCGTACCTTTCCAAATATACTTTCTATTTACAGAAGTTCAATATTTGACTTATCTGCAACATCCTTCGTTGCATTGCGGGTATCGAAAATTTCCTTGGAATGTTTTTGAATATAATCATAATCAAAACAGGAATGAGCTGTACAGATAATGACGATATCCGCCTGAGACAACGCCTGTTCGGTCAGCTCTTTGAGTCCCTGATGCACCACGCCCTTATGACGGTATTCGCGGATATAAGGATCGTAAAACTGTGCCTCTGCCCCCTCTGCCATCAGGTGATCCATCACATTGAGAGCCGGGCTTTCGCGGTAATCGTCAATATCGGATTTGTACGCCACGCCCAAAACCAGAACCTTCGCACCATTCATGGCTTTTTTATTGTGGTTGAGGATTTTCATGGCGCGGTCTACCACATATTCCGGCATGGCTGTATTGATTTCCCCAGATGTTTCAATCAGGCGGGTATGGTAATCAAATTCGCGGGCTTTCCAAGTCAGATAGAAGGGGTCCAGCGGGATACAGTGCCCGCCAAGGCCCGGCCCCGGATAAAACGCTTGGAACCCATAAGGTTTGGTTTTGGCGGCGTCGATCACTTCCCAAACATTAATGCCCATACGGTTGCAAATGATCGCCATTTCGTTGGCAAGGCCAATGTTGATATTACGATAGGTATTTTCAAGCAGCTTCTCCATTTCTGCAACTGCCGGCGACGATACTTTATAAACCCCGCCTTCGAGCACGTTGCGGTACAAGGCGGCAGCGGCTTCCGTAGAATCCGCCCCCACGCCGCCAACCACTTTGGGAGTGTTTTTGGTTTTGTACTGCTGGTTGCCGGGATCGACACGTTCCGGGGAGAAAGCCAAATAAAAATCATCGCCGCATTTCAGGCCCGTGGATTCCAGAATTGGCTGAAGAAGTTCCTCCGTAGTGCCGGGATAGGTGGTGGATTCGAGTACAATCAGCATCCCTGCATGCAGGTATTTGGCTACGGACTCCGTCGAACCCTTGACATAGCTGATATCGGGCTGCTGGTATTGATCGAGCGGCGTGGGTACGCAGATCGCCACACAATCCACGTCTTTGATAAACGAGAAATCCGAGGTAGCGGAGAGTTTACCGCTTTTTACCACATCCTCTAAAACAGTATTGACAATATCCCCAATATAATTCACGCCCTGGTTTACCATATCCACTTTTTGCGGCTGCACGTCAAAGCCAATCGTTTTGTAGCCAGCCTGGGCAATCTCTACGGCCAGCGGCAGGCCGACATATCCCAGCCCGATGATGCCAACCACAGCGGTTTTCTTTTCGATCTTTTCCAAGATACCATTCAAATATGACATAATAATCCTACTTCCTTCACAAATATTTTACAATCATTCTTCGATCTCATTGAGCACAGCACATACGGAACGTACCGTTTCTTCCGTGAGATATCCATGCATGGGCAGGCTCAGCACCACTTTTGAGAGGTGTTCGCTCACCGGCAGGGAACCTTCCCCATACCCCAAAGGCAGATAAACCGTCTGCTGATGCAGGGGCTTTGGATAATACACCATAGAGGGGATACCCGCCTCTTTGAGAGCCGCCTGCAAGGCGGTGCGGTGTTCCGGGGAACGCGTACGCAGGGTGTATTGCGCCCAGCTGGAGGTAAAACCATTTGGTACTGGCGGGGTTTCATATTTGCCTTTTAACAGCTCCGTATACAAGGCTGCCATTCGGTTGCGGTTCTGGTTTTCGGTGTCGAATGCTTCCAGCTTGGGCAAAAGGATCGCTGCCTGCATGGTATCCAGACGTGCATTGAGCCCTACCCGGACATTATCGTATTTTTCCGCCCCTTTTCCATGCACACGGATCGAGGTCAGAATTTCGTACATGGCGGGATCATCGGTAAAAATAGCGCCGCCGTCGCCGTAACAGCCCAATGGTTTTGCAGGGAAAAAGCTGGTTGTGGACACATCACCAAAATTGCACGCCTTCACCCCATTGATTTCCCCGCCAAACCCTTGTGCTGCGTCCTCCATGAGGAACAGCCCGAATTCGTCACATACAGCGCGAATCTCCGAATAATCGGCAGGCAGCCCAAACAGGTCAACCGAAATAACTGCTCTGGGTTTCAGACGGCCTTCCTTTCGAACCCGCTCAATTTGCGCCCGCAAAGAGACAGGATCCAGATTAAAGGTGGCCTCATCAACGTCACAGAACACTGGGGTTGCCCCCTGCTGGCTCACCACTTCGGCCGTTGCTACAAAGGTAAAGGATGGTACAAAAACCGCGTCGCCTTCCCCGATCCCCTTGGCCATCAGGGGCATAACAAGGGCATCGGTTCCGTTGGAAACTGTGACGCAATATTGACGTCCCGTATAGCGGCACAGAGCATCCTCCAGCTGTGTGACCTGCGGCCCCGAAATGAAAGCGCCCTCTTCCAAGACTGCTGCGATCTGTGCATCAATTTGATCCTTGAGATGATGGTACTGGGCTTTTAAATCGTTAAATGCTATCTTTGCCATTGAAACTCTCCAAACTGGATTCCCCCGCCGCTTGTCCGAGTGCCGCTGGGGACCCTTTTTTTGATTAGGGGCTGGCGGTTTCGGATGCCCTGAAACACCCCTGACGTTCCTCACCAGATCCCTAGTAAATCTTTCCTTATTATATCCTTATTGTGTCCGGTAGTCAATCATTCATGACGAAAACATTCCAGAAAAATCCGGCCATACCACGAAAAAGCCGGGGAATAATTGCAATCTTAGCAAAAACGGTATATACTAATGGGAAAGGAAATTCAGAAAGGAAAGAAATACCATGAGCGAGTTTGTAACGCGGGAACAGTTTATTCCATATAACGTACCAGACATCACAGAACTGGAAATCAACGAAGTCGTGGAAACATTAAAATCCGGCTGGTTAGCCAAAGGGCCGCGCACGATTGCCTTTGAAAAGGCGTTTGCTGAATATGTAGGGAGCCGCCATGCAGTTGCGATGAACTCCTGTACAGCAGCTCTGCATGTGGCACTGCTCACGCAGGATATTGGGGCTGGCGACGAGGTCATTACCACGCCCATGACATTTGCATCGAGCGCCAGCACGATTGTGCATACCGGCGCAACACCGGTGTTTGCGGACATTGATTACCGTACTGGATGCATTGACCCGGATGCGATTGAGAAGAAGATCACAAGCCGCACCAAAGCGATTGTCCCGGTGCATTACAGCGGGCAGGTGTGCGATCTGGACCGTATTTATGAGCTGGCGGACAAACATGGGCTGTTTGTATCGGAAGATGCGGCGCATGCGTTATGGAGCCGGTATCAAGGGCGACTGATTGGGAATGGTCTGCGCGGCACAGCATCGTATAGTTTTTACGCCACGAAAAATTTATGTACAGGCGAGGGCGGAATGCTGGCGACCGATAACGACAAAATTGCAGAACGGGCGCGGATTCTGACTTCGCATGGGATGAGCCAAAACGCGTGGAACCGGTATGCCAAAGGCGGCAAATGGAGATATGATATTGTAGAGCCTGGGTACAAATACAATATGTTTGATTTACAGGCAGCATTGGGATTAAAGCAGCTGGAACGCATGGAGGAAATGCAGCAAAAACGCTTAAAGATTGCAGCTCGTTTTCAGGAAAGTTTTGGAAAGCTGGATGCCATTGAAATCCCACAGGTTCCAGAATACGGGCTGCATTGCTGGCATTTATATATCATTCGGATTGTGCCGGAACTTCTCGATATTGACCGGGATGAATTTATTACAGAGTTAAATGAGCGCAATGTCGGCACGAGCGTTCATTTTATTCCAGTACACCTGATGAGTGCATATCAAAAACAGTTTGGGTATCGGGAAGGGGATTTCCCAAATACGGAGAAACATTTTGAACGGATTATTTCCCTGCCGCTGTACCCCACGTTATCGGACGAGCAGGTCGGATATATCATAGATGCTGTAACGGATCTTGTAGAAAAGCATCATAAATAAAAGAACCGGGTGATCCAAAGGATTGCCCGGTTTTTCTTTTGGCTTTGTGCAAAAAATGGAAGATACCTGTGTTAGCTGGGCGGGAAAAAAAGGTTGACCGTAAGGACAGACATGACATAACCCGTAAAATCAGCAGCAAGAGCAGCAGGGATCGCATGGCGGGTTTTTTTAATCCCAACGGCGGCAAAATAAACGGCGATCGCATAGAAAGTCGTTTCTGTGGAACCCATGATAACGGAAGCGACACGTCCGATGAAACTATCCGGGCCATGGGAGCCAAAAATTTGGGTGAGCATGGCGGTGGAACCACTGCCGGAGATGGGGCGCAGGATTGCCATAGGCATAACTTCAGCGGGAAATCCCAAAGCGTTCGTGACAGGGGCAAGAAAATGAGAGAGAAGTTCCAAAGCGCCAGATGCATTGAGCATGGAAACCGCCACAATCAGCCCTACTAAAGAAGGCAGGATCGAAACAGCCGAAGAAAAACCCTCTTTGGCGCCCGAAAGGAAAGTATCGAACACGGGAACACGGCGGATCAGGCCAAAAACAACAATCGAAATGACAGCTACTGGAATGACATAGGCACTAAAAGTGTTGAGGGCAGAAAGATTCATATGGAACGACACTCCTTATGGGTACGCCCCTGTAAAAGCTTGGCAATGATAAAACCGACCAGCAGGGAGACAATGGACGCAATCCAGATGGCAGGCAACAGATCGAAAGGGGCTTTGGAACCATACTGGGCACGCAGGGTGGCCATAAAGGTGGGGATCAGCTGGATGGAAGCGGTGTTCATGACGACAAACATAACCATACTATTGTTAGCCGTATGGCTGGAAGGGTCAAGACGCGCGGCTTGCATTTCCTTCATGGCGGCAATCCCAAGCGGGGTTGCTGCGTTTCCAAGGCCGAGAAGGTTGGCGGTGAGGTTCATGCAGATGGCCTTGGCTGCGGGGCTGTCTTTGTCATAATCCGGGAACAGCCGCCGGAAAATTGGGGAAAATAATTTGGCTAACAGAGCTGTCAGCCCACCCTGTTCGGCAATTTTCATCAGGCCGGTCCACACGCACATCATACCCATCGTAGCAATTACAAGGCTGACCGCGTTTTCTGCTCCGTCCATGACTGCCTGCGATAATTGCGGCATACGCCCGGTGACGATAGCGCAGATAAAACTGACGATCAAAAGAAAGGCCCAGATGAAATTCATCATAATTGTCCACCTCCGGTTCATTGTATGTCCGGCGGGGTGGGAATATGACCGGTTCTGTCCACAACAAAAATGATTTCTGTGCAGCATTTGGAAAAAGAAACTGCACAATAATACAGATGGTAGATTTTTTTGACCAATTCCACAAGACGAAATTCCACAGGATTCCACATAAAATTCAACACTATATCCTAATCTCCATCAAAGTGTTCATTTCCAAAAAATTGCAATTTCAACCCGGAAATTACGGGTTTTATCATAATATCTTTCTAAAAACTATATATTTCATATTAATTTTTCTGAATTATCCATTGCGGTATCTTTGTTTTTTCATAAAAAGAAGATTAGTTGAATAAAAAAGGGAAAAATCCATGGCAGACGATTTTTGACAAACAATAAAAAAAATTTTAAAATTTCTACAATTAGTAATTGACATTTCTGGAAGAAAAAGGTATAATAAGCAAAGAATGTAAATCCAAGTAGAACTTCGAGGAATCTCGAAGGTTTTTGAAACGGGGGAATTAAGAAATGAAATCAACCGGAATCGTAAGAAAAGTAGATGACTTAGGACGCATTGTCCTGCCAAAAGAATTGCGCCAAATTTTGAATATCGAGACCAAAGATCCATTAGAAATCTTTGTCGATAATACCTCAATTGTTCTGCAAAAATATGAACCTGCCTGTATGTTCTGCAACAGTGTGGATCATATCCAACAGTTCAAGGGCCGCAATATTTGCCTCGAATGTTTGAAGGAATTAGGCAAACAGATCGAAGAATAAGCAACAAAACACCCGTTGGAACTCCGGTTCAAACGGGTGTTTTGTTATTCGGTAATCATCCGATACATCGCTTCCAGACAAATCCGGGCATGCTGCCGGAACCTTTCCCAGTCAATATGTTCTTGGCTTTTGTGCATCCGGCGGTCTGGCTCATCTGGGAATACAGGGCCAAACGCCACGCAGCGTCCCGGTACCGCCCTTGCATACGTACCGCCGCCTGTGGCATACAATTCCGGCTGGCTCCCCATCACGCTCTCATAGGCGTCCTGCAAAGTACGGATCAATGGGTCATGCTCCGGGAAATATAAAGGGTCATTGCGGATTTGCCGCTGGAACTGCACCCCATATGCTTGTGCTTCCTGTTGGAGCCGCTCCTCAATCGCAGCGCCATCGGCGGTCACAGGAAAACGAACATCTATACAGGCAAAATCCCGCGTACCGCCAGTCTGCACAACCCCTAAATTGACCGTCAACGCTCCAGAAGGGGCATCCTCCTGCTGGATTCCCAAATGGGCGCCGTCCGTTTCCTGTGCGATTTTTTTCTGCAAGAAGGTAAGCAGGGTCCCCATTTGTGCTGGCGGGAAAACCGTCGCTAACAGTTCCAATAGGGCAGCCGCCGCATTACGTCCCTCGTGTGGACACATCGCATGTGCCGCCACACCCTCCGAACGGATAGAAAATCCCTGTTCCCCTGCGCTCTCAAACAGGAACTGACCCGCTATCTGGGAACTGTTTTTCGATAACGCGCAAAATTCTTCCGGCGAACAGTCCAAAGAAACCTCTGCCCGATCCGGGACGGCATTGACGGCTTTGCCAGAACGGAAAGAACGGATGGGGGTGGCATCATGCGGACAGGAAAATTCTACATGGAGAATCCCTTTTTCCCGGTTACAGATGCCATAATCAGAATCCGGGGTAAAGGCCAAATCCGGCAAGGGTTCTGCCTCAAAATAGTGTTTCATATCCTCCATTCCCACTTCTTCCCCGGCACCAAAAATGACCCGTAATTTCCGGTGTCCCCGCACGTTGGCATCCTTCAGCGCTTTCAGGCAGTACAATGCCGTTATTGCGGCGCCTTTGTCATCGAGGACGCCGCGCCCAAACAGCAAATCTCCTTTTCGTACCAAGGTAAATGGGTCCGTATCCCAGCCATGCCCAGCCGGCACCACATCAATATGTGCCAAAACCGCTGCCATGCCTTCCTCCCCACAATCGTATTCCGCATGGCCTGCGTAATTTCCCACATTCCGGACCGAAAAACCCATGTCCTGTGCCAGACCTAACACATATTCCAACGCCTGTACACACGCTTCCCCATATGGCATCCCCGGCCGCGGCTCGCCGCATACCGATGGGATCGCCACCAGTTTTTCCAGTGATGCCAGTATGTCTTCCTCATAAGCACCAATACGGTCCCCAAATTTCATCGCCTATTCCTCCTCATATCCATTCGGGTTCTTGCGCTGCCAGTTCCACGCATCCGCACACATCTCTACCAAAGTCCGTTTTGCCGTCCATCCTAATTCGTCTTTGGCCTTGGTAGGGTCTGCATAATAACACGCAATGTCACCCGGACGCCGCGCCACAATATGATACGGGATCTTCTTCCCCGAAGCCCGTTCAAACGCATGCACAACATCCAATACGGTATATCCTACCCCGGTGCCCAGATTGTAAATTTGCAGCCCACAATCCCGCTGGAACAGCTTGAGAGCCGCCACGTGTCCGGCTGCCAAATCCATCACATGGATGTAATCCCGCACACCAGTCCCGTCCTTTGTCTCATAGTCCCCGCCAAACACATTCAGATATTTCTGTTTGCCAACCGCCACCTGCGATACATACGGCATCAGGTTATTGGGAATCCCGTTGGGATCTTCCCCAATGCGTCCGCTGCGATGCGCGCCCACTGGGTTAAAATACCGCAGTATCACCGGGTTGAACAACAAGTCTGCCTGTGCCATGTCCATCAGGATCTGCTCCACCATCTGCTTGGTCGTCCCGTAAGGGCTGGTACTGTGGAAGGGAAATTCTTCCCGCATGGGGACCGAATCCGGCTGCCCGTAAACCGTGGCGGAAGAACTGAATACAAAATTTTGAACCCCATATTCCCCCATGACCTTCAGGACTGCCATGGCGGCATCCAAATTGTGGTGGTAATATTTCAGCGGAAACCGCACCGATTCCCCTACCGCTTTGTATCCCGCAAAATGAATCACGGCATCCACGCGTTCTTTCTCAAATATCTCCCGTAATGCCGCCTCATTGCGTACATCTATTTCATAAAACGGAATTTTTTCCCCGCACAGTTCCTCCACACGCTCTATGACCTGATGTTTGCTGTTGCTTAGATTGTCTGCTACCACAGCCTGATACCCATGTTCGATCAATTCCACACATGTGTGGCTTCCAATATATCCGGCGCCGCCGGTTACTAATACTTTCATCGTATTCCCCTTTCCAATGTTATCTCTTATCCTGTTCTTCTGTACCATGTTCATGGAAATAAGCGTACACCTGTTTTGCGACGGGTTTTGTCATGGAAGGCGCCTGTGCCAATTCTTCCACAGAGGCATCCTGAATCGCACGCAGGGTACGGAAATATTGAAACAGCGCAGCGGCACGGGCTTTCCCCACACCGGGGATCGACGTCAGTTCCGAAGCTAACGTTTTCTTTTTGCGCTGCTGGCGGTGATACCCAATCGCAAAACGGTGGACTTCATCCTGAATGGTAGAGACCAAAGTAAACGCCCTGCGATGGGAATGGATGGAAATTTCACCGCCATCACCCGTGATGGCGCGGGTACGGTGCTTGTCATCCTTGACCATCCCAAACAGCGGAACTTCGAGCCCGAACGCTTCCAACACAGGCCGCACAGCCGAAACATGGCCTTTGCCACCGTCAAGAAGGATCAGGTCAGGAAGCTGGCCAAATCCGGTTTGGATGTCCTGCTGCTGATGGGAGAAGTATTCGGAAAACCGGCGGTGGATGACTTCCTGCATGGAAGCGTAGTCGTCCTGCCCTTCAAAGCCCTTAATTTTAAACTTACGATAATCCGACTTGAGCGGACGGCCATTGTGAAACACGACCATCCCCGCAACATTTTCCCCGCCCGCCAGATTGGAGATATCGTAAGATTCTATGCGTGCCGGGGGCTGCTTGAGACCCAGCAGACGGGCCAATTCATCCAACGCGGAAGTTTCTTTGCCCACACGCCCGGCAGATTGTGCGAGATGTTCGGCGGCGTTGTTGCGGCACATCTCCACCAATTGCGCCTGTTCGCCGCGCTGGGGCACATGGATCGAAACTTTTCGCCCTGCCTTTTGGGAAAGCCACTGTTCTAGCAAGGGCTGGTTTGTGGGATAGGCGTCGATGGAAATGTGTGCAGGCACCGGGGTACGCATGGAATAGTATTGTTCCAGAAACTGTTCGCGCGCCGCCTCAGGTTCCCCAATCTCTCCAAGCAGAAAAGACTCCCGGTCGTAGAGGCGGCCATCGTGGAAACGGAACACCTCCACACAAGCAACGGTACGCTGGTTGGCATCACTGCCCTGTGCCAATGCAATGACATCCTGCTGACGGATCTTGTAAGAAACCACCTTTTGCTTCTCCGTCACTTTTTTGATTGCAGCAAGGCGGTCACGAATTTTAGCGGCACGTTCAAATTCCAGATTTTCAGCAGCCTCATTCATTTTTTCAGTCAGACGCCGAACCGAATCCGTACTGCCGCCGCGCAGGAAATCAACGGCTTCCTGCACGCTTTCCTGATACTCCTTTTCCTGGATATGCCCGCGGCAGGGGGCACAGCACTGCTTGATGTAGTAGTTCAGACACGGTCGGCTCTTGCCAATTTCCTGTGGGAACCGGCGGGTACAAGACGGCAGACGGAAAATTTTCCGGGCTTCATCGACCGACTCCTTGACTGCCCAGGAACTCATAAACGGACCGATATATTGGGAACCATCCTGCACGACCTGATTACTTTTTGCTTCTGTGATCTTTGGCCAAGGCCCTTTGCTGATCCTGATATAATGATAGCCTTTGTCGTCCTTGAGCAGGATGTTGTATTTGGGATTGTACTGTTTGATGAGGCTGCATTCAAGGATCAGGGCTTCAAATTCGCTGTCGGTAATGATGTACTCAAAATCATCGACATGGCTGACCATACGCCGCACCTTTTCATCATGCCCCCGGTCCGAACCAAAGTATTGGCTGACCCTGTTTTTGAGTGCTTTCGCTTTTCCCACATAAATCACTGTTTTGGAGGCGTCACGCATCAGGTAGACCCCGGGCTGCAAAGGCAGGCGCATCGCTTTTTCCCGCAGCCAAACACGTTTTTCTTCCCTTTCCATGCTTACCATCCTTCTTTTGGAAATAACAAAAAAACACCGCTTTCATGCGGTGCTTTGAGGCTGGGGCCAAAAAGACCTCAGCGGCAATGGCTGTTTATTCAGCAAACCCGGATTGAACAAGGCCAATCAAGCTGTCAACAGCATTTTGTTCATCTGTGCCGTCTGCGATCACTTTGATGCTTGTGCCGCCAACAATGCCCAAGGACAGTACGCCTAACAGGCTTTTGGCATTCACGCGGCGTTCTTCTTTTTCCACCCAGATCGAAGACTTAAATTCATTCGCTTTTTGGATAAAAAAAGTAGCAGGGCGGGCATGCAGTCCAACTTGGTTTTGAACTGTAACTTCTTTCACATACATAGATCCATTCAACTCCTAAAAATAAAAATTTATTAAACGGTAACATAGCATCCCAGCACACGCAGAATACCATGGTAACGCTTCTAAAAAATACGCAGGGCGGCAAACAGCATACCTACGCAAACCGGGTTCTGATTTTCCCCCATCCTGTGCAGAATGCAGGTACATTATTGATATTATACCATAATTTACAGCAATATCAAGAAAGCAAAAGCAAAATTGCAAAACTTTGGCTTCCTGACGGATTCCGCCATTTTTGACAGGATGTCATTTGTGCAACATCCCATAAATGTGGAAAACTTTTAGACAGACTAACAATAATTATTCCTGAAAATATGAAAATCTCCTATCGGATCAATCTGATTTTAGCCCCTCTAAAAAGGCAAGATCCTGCTCGGAAAGCGGTGCGGTTTCGAGCAAATCGGGACGGTGTTTTGCAGTACGCAACAGGGACTGCTGCCTGCGCCATGTGTCGATGTTAGCATGATGGCCGCTAAGCAGTACCTCCGGGGTCTGCCTGCCACGCCACAGGGCTGGGCGCGTGTAATGGGGATATTCGAGTAAGCCGTTATAATGGCTCTCCTCCTCAAAACAAATGTCCTCGGCCAGCACACCCGGCAGCATCCGGCACACGGCATCCGCAAGGGCAAGCCCGGGGATTTCCCCGCCGGTCAGCACAAAATCCCCCAGAGAAATCTGCTCATCAACAAAGGCTTCCAGCACGCGCTCGTCCACACCTTCATAATGCCCGCATAAGATCGCAAGGTTCTCCAGACGCGACAGCTCCTTGACCTTTTCCTGATGAAGTACCGTACCCAGCGGCGACATATAAACAAGATGCGGTTTTTTACCAAGCCGGGCAATCAAATCTTCAATACACAAAGCAATCGGCTCTGCCATCATCAGCATGCCTTTGCCGCCGCCAAAGGGGCAGTCATCAATACGGTTATGCTTGTTGTTGGCAAAATCCCGGATCTGGCTGTAATGGATCTCGACTGCACCTTTTTTCTGGGCGCGTCCAAGGATGCTCTCCCCCATGACTGCCGCGCACATTTCGGGAAACAGGGTTAAAAAATCAATCCGCATCGTCAAAAATCCCCTTGATCGGCCGGATTTTCATGGTGCGTCCCTCAATATCCGTTTCCAGAACCACCTCATCAATGACAGGGATCAGATAGTCCCTGCCCTCCTCACTGGTGATCTGGTACACATCATTGGCGCCGGTTTTATACACATCCGTAAGCGTCCCATAGCACGCACCGGTATCGGCATCGTATACGCGGATACCGATCAGGTCAGCAATAAAATAACGGCCTTCGGGCAGTACGGCATCACAGCGTTTCAGATAAAGCACCTTCCCACGCATGGCGTCCCCCTGCTCAATACTGGTTACCCCATCGAGCGTCAGCAACAGCAGGGATTTATGCACCCGGCTCCCTTTGACCGTATAAGCCACCGAACCGTCTTGATTATAGAGGGTTTTAAACTGGGCAAGAAAACGGGCGTCGTCACACCATGGCTGCACACGCAGTTCCCCGCGCACCCCATGGGTTCCGACAATTTTTCCGGCTTCCAAAAACTCCCTTAGCAAACAGACACACCCCTTTGCTTAATAAGAAAGCTGTAACACAAGGTTACAGCTTGATGTCAGATCAGTCGATCTCAACTGCGACTTTGCCATTCTGGTGGGTGGCAACCGAACGCATAATCACACGGATAGCCTTGGCAATCCGGCCCTGTTTGCCGATTACACGTCCCATATCCGGTTCGGCAACATGCAGGTGGTAAACGACTACCCCATCCTCATCGGGTTCGTCTACGGTAACCTCAACAGCCTCTGGTTGCTCCACTAATCCTTTTGCAATCGTAATCAATAATTCTTTCATTCCAAAACCTCTTTACAGTACGCCGTGTTTTTTGAACAGTGCCTTTACAGTATCCGTAGGCTGGGCACCATTTTTGATCCAGGTTTTCACCTTTTCTGCGTCTACCTTGACCTCAGAAGGCTCTTTGAGCGGGTTATAGAAACCGATCTCCTCAATAAAACGCCCGTCTCTGGGGAAGCGGGAATCCGCTACAACAATCCGATAAAAAGGGGCTTTTTTCGCACCCATTCTGCGAAGTCTGATCTTTACTGCCATAATAGATTTCCTCCAAATAAATTGAAAAATAAAACTGAAATAATATCGTTCACCAGCTAAGAGCCGGATGAAAGCAAATGTTAAAAGGGCATCCCGCCGGGCATTCCGGGCATCCCGTAATTCATACGGCGTTTGCCTTTTTTGCCGCGGATCGAACGCATCATTTTCTGGGTCTGCTCAAACTGCTTGAGCAAACGGTTGACATCCTCCACCCGCATCCCGCTGCCTGCCGCGATCCGGCGTTTGCGCGATGGGTTGATAATGGAGGGTTTACAGCGTTCTTCATGGGTCATGGAAAGGATGATCGCTTCCAGACGGTCCACTTCACGGTCGTCCAAGTCAACATCCTTGAGCTGGTTGCCAATGCCGGGGAGTTTAGCCAAAACGGATTTAATGGGACCCATTTTCCGCACTTGGGCAAACTGTACGAGCATATCGTTAAAATCAAACTTATTCTGAATGATTTTTTTCGCAGCTTCGGCGGCTTCCTTTTCGTCGAACTTGTTCTGGGCATCTTCAATCAGGGAAAGCACATCCCCCATACCGAGAATCCGGGAAGCCATACGTTCCGGGTGGAACACCTCAAGATCGTCAAGTTTTTCGCCCGTACCAGCAAATTTGATCGGTTTCCCTGTGACAGCACGTACCGATAAGGCAGCACCGCCACGGGTATCGCCATCAAGCTTAGTCAGGATGACGCCGGTAATCGTGAGAAGCTCATCAAACGTTTTGGCAACATTGACCGCTTCCTGACCTGTCATGGAATCGACCACAAGCAGGATTTCATCTGGGTTCACAGCTTCTTTGATATTCTGCAATTCCTGCATGAGAGCCTCATCAATTTGCAGGCGCCCGGCGGTATCAATGAGTACGATGTCATGGCCGTAATCCTTCGCGTAACGGATCGCGGCATGGCAGATCTCAACGGGGTTTTGGGTCCCCTGCTCAAAGACAGGTACGCCTGCTTGGGCGCCGACAACCTGAAGCTGTTTGATCGCGGCAGGACGGTAGATATCGCAGGCGGCAAGCATAGGGCGATGGCCTTTGGCTTTGAGCATTTTGGAAAGCTTGGCCGCATGGGTCGTTTTACCCGCGCCTTGCAGGCCGCAGAGCATAATCACCGTCGGCGGTTTGGATGCAAACTGAATCCTGGCATGTTCGCCGCCCATCAAGTTGGTCAGTTCCTCGTCAACGATTTTGACAACCATTTGGCCGGGGGTGAGGCTTTCCATGACAGCGGTACCAATGGCACGTTCGGTGACGATATTGGTAAAGTCTTTCGCGACTTTATAATTGACGTCAGCTTCGAGCAGTGCCAGCCGGACTTCCCGCATGGCTTCCCGCACATCATTTTCGGTCAGCTTACCTTTGGAACGCAGACGTTTAAAGGAATTGGCTAATTTATCGGCAAGACCTTCAAAAGCCAAAGGGGATCACTCCTTTCTAAATGGGATCTCGGGTCAGTCGCAAAGGGACTGGGCGATTTGGAGGATACACTGGACATTTTGTTCCACTTCCGGGGAACGCAGCGTCAGCTGGTTATACTCCTCAATATAAACCGCAGCCAGATGGATCTGTTCCAGCCCGGCCTTCATTTCGCGGAAACGTCTGGCAAGGCCAAGGCGCTGTTCCATATCAAAAAGCTGGGCTTCGGCACGTTTGATCGAATCACGGACACCCTGACGGGTGATGCCTACATGCGCAGCGATTTCGGCTAAGGAGAGGTCGTCGTTATAGTAGTATTCAACGACATTGCGCTGTTTTTCCGTGAGCATACTGCCGTAAAAATCAAGCAAAAAGGAAATTTCGAGATTCTTAGCCATGGACAAGCCTCCCCAAAAGACCCAGATAACGGATTGCGACAGTGTAAAAGCATTTCCCTTTACAGATTGTAATTATATAACACCGAGAAAAAAAAGTCAAGGGATGAAAAAGAAAAAAATCGGGAAAATGGGAATTATTTTTGAGAATGGGCAGATGGGAGGATTTTACTAAGAAAAATGCGATAGATTTGGGCGGCCTGCATAAAAA
>CATJNB010000092.1 GCA_949741605.1 uncultured Eubacteriales bacterium
AAGCCATCCAGCGGTATATGGACATCCTTGGCGATGACGGCGAAATTTTAAACGGCCTGACCGGGCAAAATAACCCGTTGCCCAATGCGTATAAGGTCACGCTCATTGACCTGCAAAAATATGACGAAACCGTCGCACAGATTGCCGCGCTCGACGGCGTGGATACGATCAACGACTATTCCGATATCGCAGAAAAGCTCACCCGGCTCGACCGGATCGTACAGATTACCTGTATCTGTGTGGTCACGTTCCTTGGGGTGGTATCGCTGTTTATTATTTCCAATACCATCCGTGTCACCATGTATTCCAGACGTTTGGAAATCAGCATCATGAAATCCGTCGGCGCCACAAACGGTTTTATCCGGATCCCGTTTGTGGTAGAGGGTATGATCATCGGCCTGATTTCCGGCGTCATTTCCAGCGGGCTGCTCCTGCTCGCTTACGGCCCCTTGGCTGGGGCGGTTTCGGGGATTATGGCGTCTTTCCAGCCGATTACCATATCGTTTTTTGCCTGGTGGATTATCCTTGCGTTCCTGTTTGCGGGAATCCTCTTTGGCATGGCGGGCGGCCTGATCTCCATGGGCAAATATCTCAAAAAAGAGGGCGATTCTATTGTTTGGTAAAGAAAAGGACAACCAGAAATCCCGGCGTTTCCCGGTGCGTACTGTGGTAGCACTTGCCCTTGTGGCATCGCTCGCTGCAACGCCTGCACTCGTGTGGAACCTTTCCCCGGTAGCTGCTACCTCGCTGTCAAACCTCAAAAATAAAAAGGCCCAGATTGAGGCCCAGCAAAAACAGGTCCAGCAAAAACAGCAGGCAACTGCCAATAAGCTTGCCCAGCTCAAACAGGACAAGTCCAAACAGCAGGCGTATAAAGAAGCCCTCGACGAGCAGCTTTCGAATGTGCAGGAAGAAGTCAGCACCATTACTGCTAAAATCAATAATCTCGACCAGCAGATCCGCCAGAAAGAAAGCGAGATTGCTGACCAGCAGAAAAAAATCGACGCGCAGTTTGACGAACTCAAGGATTACCTGCGTAAGACCTATAAATTAGGCGAAGCCTCCAAGCTGGAAATCCTGCTCAATGCCGAGAATATGATTGATTTCTCGGAAAAACTCGAGGTCGTGCGCCATATCAACACCCATGAAGCGACCCTCATCGGGAACCTCAAAACCGCGCTGGCAGCCATCTCTGACCAGAAAAAGGAAATCGAGGCAAACCGTACCGAAGTTGCCAAGGAAAAGAAAACCCTGGAAGTCAAACAGGCACAGGTGCAGGAGCTGCTTTCCGAGAGCAAACGCGTGTTAGAGCAGCTCAAGCAACAGGAGTCCGAGCAGAATAAGCTTGCCGGGGAGCTTTCCGCGCAGGCACAGTCCCTGAGCAACCAGAAGGCCGCTGCTGACCGCGAAATTGATGCGTGGTATGCCGAATATTACCGCAAACAGGAAGAAGAACGCAGGCGCCAGCAGCAGCAACAGCAGCAAAATAACAACAAACCCAACAACAATACTTCCACCCCGGTGGTCAACGGGACGGGACGCTTTACATGGCCTTGCCCGGGTGTGACCAAGATTACGTCCTACTGGGGCGACGGGCGCGGGCATAAAGCGCTGGATATCGCCGGGGCAGGCGCGCATGGAAAGACCATTGTTGCTGCCGATTCCGGGACTGTTATGCGTACCAATACGGCCGGTTGGGGCGGTGGGTACGGGCTGTATGTCATGGTTGACCACGGTACAAACTCCAAAGATGGACAACGCTACTCGACGATGTATGCCCATTGCAGCAGTGTACTGGTACGTACCGGGCAGAAGGTCAGCAAGGGGCAGGCCATTGCCCGCATCGGCAATACCGGTGATTCCTATGGCGCGCATTTGCACTTTGAAGTGCGGAAAAATGGCGTGAAAGTCAATCCTCTGCCTTATCTGCGTTAATGTTCCCATTTTGTATCTCGAAAGGAGCCGATTGTTGTGTCAACAAAACCACAAAAATCCCGCCGGTCGCTCTTACATATCGTTGTTTCGCTTGCACTTGTGGCGTCGCTTTCTGTGACCCCCGCGCTTGTGTGGAACCTCTCGCCAACGTATGCTGCCGATTCGCTCACAGACCTGAAAAATAAAAAGGCCCAGATCGAAGCGCAGCAAAAACAGGTCCAGCAAAAACAACAGGAAACCGCCAATAAATTAGCCCAGCTCAAGCAGGATACCACCAAACAGCAGGCGTATAAAGAAGCCCTCGACGAACAGCTTTCGAATGTGCAGGACGAAGTCAATGCGATTACAGCCAAGGTCAATAATCTCGACCAGCAGATCCGTCAGAAAGAGAGCGAGATCGCTGACCAGCAGAAAAAAATCGACGCCCAGTTTGACGAACTCAAGGATTACCTGTGCAAGACCTATAAATTGGGCGAGGCATCGAAGCTGGAGATCCTGCTCAATGCCGAGAATATGATTGATTTCTCCGAAAAGCTCGAGGTCGTGCGCCATATCAATACCCATGAGGCGACCCTCATTAGTAACCTGAAAACTGCACTGGCTGAAATTTCGGATCAGAAAAAGGAAATTGAGGCAAACCGTACCGAAGTGGCACAGGAAAAGAAAACTTTGGAGGTCAAGCAGGCGCAGGTGCAGGAGCTGCTCACCGAAAGCCAGCGCGTACTCAATTCCCTCAAGCAGCAGCAGGCCGAACAAAACCAGCTTGCCAGCTCCCTTTCCTCCCAGGCACAGTCCCTGAGCAGCCAGAAGGCCGCTACGGATAAGGAAATTGACGCGTGGTATGCCGAGTATTACCGCCAGCAGGCGGCCCAGCAGGGCAGCGGATCGTCCGGCGGCGGGGCGGGCAATGTCGTATACAGCGGCACCGGCAGCTTTACATGGCCTTGCCCGGGCGTGACCAAGATTACGTCCTACTGGGGCGACGGCCGTAACCATCAGGCGCTGGATATCGCAGGCTCCGGCGCTTACGGTAAAACCATTGTTGCCTCGGATTCCGGCACCGTCATCCGTACCAACACCTCCGGCTGGGGCGGCGGCTATGGGCTGTATGTCATG